>NZ_JAKEVN010000128.1:0-10816 GCF_022398505.1 Pseudoalteromonas sp. Isolate3
ATATTCAACAACAATTAATGCAATGCCTAACAAAGAGTTTAATGAACTCAGACTTTCAATAAGGCAAAGCTATGCAAGCTCACCACAAGAAGGCCTAAAGTTTGTCAATGCCCTCATAGAAACTACCGAGCTAACATTAGAACAAAAGATTATTGCTACTAATTATAAAGCTTGGTTCTTATTAGAGACAGACGAGCTAGAACAAGCCATGGAAACCATTGTTAAGTACATGAATATGGTTTCTCAGTCTGATGAAAAAGACCTCATGTATGGCTATTTCAATATTTCCGGGGGGATTTATGCACGCTTAGGTCTATATGAAGAAGCCTTAGCTTACTATCGCGATGCCATGCCATTTGCACAATCTCGAGATGAACGTTTAGTTTATCAAACCGAAAATAATATCGCTTTGGTAAAGCTACGTTTAAACCGTTACAAAGAAGCTGCTGACTCGTTCACATACTATCGAGATTATGCCCGCAGTAAAAATCAAACTCTGAACGAATCATTTGCTAGTAATAACTTAGCGCTTGCTTTAATTGGATTAAAACAGTATTCAGACGCACTCAAGGTTATCAATGAAGCTATAGGGTTACAAAACCAACATAACTACACCACTCACCTTGCTTCAAGCCTAGTTATAAAAGCCAAAATATTACGTTTTCAAGGTTTTTTAGAAGACTCAGAAAAGGTACTAAACGAGGCTTCGACTCTTATTGAAAATAAAAAGCTTGAAAATGAGCAACTTAATATCATTTTATGCTTAGCAGAAACGTATGAAGCACAAGGCCATACTGAGAAAGCGCTCGATACACTAGCATCCGTTAACATACAAGCTGTTAGCCATACTAATTTTGAAGTCCTATTATCGATTGCAAAATTAACTGCAGAGCTTTACGAACAACAAAAAATTTATGCAAATGCACTAAGCGCTTATAAACAATATTCGTACATTAATGAAGCTATTTTAACCAGACAAGCAAAAGTGAACCTAGCTAAAGCATTAGCGGAAGCTGATGTAGCCGCAAAAGAGGTAAGAATTTCTGAATTGACTCGTGCTGAACAAATAAAAGCGACGAAAGCCAATGCATTTAAAGATCTCACTATTGTTGTAAGTATATGTTTAGTAATTATTTTATTTGGCTCTTTTATCGCAATTAATAGTATCGACAAACAAAAACAAAAATTAGCTAAAGCATTAAAACAGTTAAAAGATACTCAAAATCATCTTATTGAAATAGAAAAAATAGCGTCTTTAACAGCACTAGTATCCGGTATGGCGCATCAACTTAATACCCCTATAGGCACCATAGTTACAGCAAGTTCATTAATAGATGATTACATGGAAGGTTTAGAAGAAAAATTTAAAGCCCGAGAGCTGTCTAGCAAGCATTTTCATAAATTTATTACCGATACCAATAGTGCTAAAGACCTTGTGATCAACAGTATTAATCGACTTGCCGGAATTGTAGAAGAGTTTAAAGCGCTTAATGTGTCTATACACCTAGATAAACCGATGAGCAAAATACAGCTTTCAAGCTTTCTTAACCATCGTTTATGTCCTTTGAGCAAACATCTTGGTAAACAAATTGATTTTAAAATTCATGGCGATGAAGCAACTATTACATCTTATCCAACTATTTTAAGTGATGTATTAAAAACCTTAGTTATTAATTCCTGTGAGCATGGCTTTGTTAATTCGGGTAAGGGAGTGGTCGAAGTTTCAGTCAAAGCGTTTACGCATGTGGTTGAAATTATCTATCAAGATAACGGTGTGGGAATCAGTGATGAAATTCTACATGAAATATTTACCCCTTTTTACACCACTAATCTAGGGGGTAATCACTTAGGGCTTGGTTTAAACGTGGTATTTAACGCGGTTAAATACAACCTAAGAGGCAAAATCGGCGCCGAGTCATGTAAACACGGCGCACGATTTGTTATTAGCCTACCAATCGATGCTCAATTAGTAGATGACACTGGCTATTAACCGGTATTACGCATACCTGCTGCAATACCTGTCATCGTGATCATCAAGGCATTATCAATATCAGTTGCAGAGTTTTCATCAGCTTCACGTGAACGACGCAGTAACTCAACTTGTAATAAGTTAAGTGGATCTGTGTAAGGGTTACGAAGCGCGATTGACTCTTTGATCCAAGGCTGGTCTGCAAGTAAGCTCTTTTGTGGGCTAAGCGATTGAACAAGCTCAATAGCCTCGCTCAATTCCTGACGTAACTTCACACCTAATGGCTTATATTGCTCAGTAACAAGTGCATCATCATAATGAGCACTTAACCATGTATCGGCTTTACTAAATACCATCTCTAGCATCTCTAAACGAGCACGGAAGAATGGCCATTTTAAGCTCATTTCGTGAAGTGTTTCGATGCCATATTTATCTAAAGCAGCTTTAAGGCCTGTTAATGCACCTAACCAAGCAGGCAGCATTAAACGATTTTGGCTCCATGCAAAGATCCATGGAATAGCACGAAGGCTTTCTACACCCCCATTCGGGTTACGCTTAGCCGGGCGAGAGCCCAAAGGTAATTTTGAGAGCTCTTGTTCTGGCGTTGCCATTCTAAAGTAAGGAACAAAGTTTTCATCATGACGCACAACTTGACGGTAATGCTCGCATGAGTCTGCACTAATAAGATCCATAACATCACGCCATTCGCTCTTAGGCTCTGGCGGCGGCAATAAGTTACTCTCAAGTACCGCACCGGCATAAATATTTAAGCTTTGTAGTGCGACAGCAGGCAAACCAAACTTAAAGCGGATCATTTCACCTTGCTCTGTTACACGCAGGCCACCTTTTAATGAACCAGGAGGCTGAGAACGAAGCGCCTGTGCAGCTGGAGCGCCACCACGACCAACAGTACCACCACGGCCGTGGAATAAGATAAGCTCAATACCGCGCTCTTCGGCTAATTGAACGAGTTTATCCATTGCTTCATATTGTGCCCAACCAGCAGCCATCATGCCTGCATCTTTTGCTGAGTCTGAGTAGCCGATCATGACATTTTGCTGATTTTGAATATGACCACGGTACCAAGTGTTATCAAGTAAACATTCAATAACCTCTTTACCATTATTTAAGTCATCTAAGGTTTCAAATAACGGTGCAACCGGCAAGTTAAACTTGCAACCACTTTCTTTCAATAACAATTGTACTGCTAAGACATCGGATGCAGTGCGTGCCATGGAAATGATGTACAAGCCAAATGTTTGTGCGTCTTGCGCTGCTATCACATCAAACGTATCAAGTACTTCTTGTACTTCAGGGCTTGGCTGCCAATGTTTAGGTATTAGTGGTCTACGAGAGTTCAGCTCCGCAAGTAAGAATGCTTGTTTATCTTCTTCTTGCCATTGATGGTAATCTCCTAAACCTAAATAACGTGTTAGCTCTGAGAAAACATCACCATGACGTGACGAGTCCTGACGCACATCAAGTTTTGCAAGGCGCAAACCAAAGCTGTTAATGCGGCGCAGTACATCAAGTAGCAAACCGTCTGCCACCACTTTCATGTTGGTTTTAATTAGCGAGCGATAACACACTTCAATAGGGTGCTTAATTTGCGCAATATCGGTAATTAAATCTTCAGAGTCAGTGCGCTTTTTCTTAATTTTAGCGCCCAAATGCGTCACGGTTTCGGCAATTTGATTCTTTAATTTTTTAAGTACCGCACGGTAAGGTTCAAAGTCTTGCCCTGCAAGCTCAACTAATTCATCGCTTGCATCAGACATAGATAACTCATTACTTAGCGTCTCAATGTCACGCGAATACAAATCAAGTGCCATCCAACGGCCATGGTCTAACACTTGGTGAGTGACTTCAGCGGTAACAAACGGGTTACCATCACGGTCACCACCCATCCATGAAGTAAATTCAATTGGGCTGAAATCAATCGGTAATTCAAGATCAAGCTCTGCTTTTACGTCTTCACCAAACTCGCGTAGAAAACGTGGAACGGCATGCCATAAGCTATTCTCAATAACTGCAAAACCCCATTTAGCTTCATCGATTGGCGTTGGGCGCGAACGACGAATATCGTCGGTATGCCAAGCTTGGCTAATAAGTTGGGCAATGCGATTTAATAAATCTGCACGTTCACTTGGTAAATTGTCTTTACGCTCTAAAGAGGCAAGACAATCACTTAATTCAACGTGTTTATTGATCATTGTACGGCGTGTCACCTCGGTTGGGTGAGCCGTGAGTACTAAATTGATGTGGAGTTTTGAGAGTGTTTGTGCCAAGTGATTAGGGTCCACTTGACCTTGCTTTGATGCAGTTGCTAACGCTTTTAATGTTTGAGTGAGAGGGTTTAGTTGGCAAAAACCAACATCATTAAAGCGCGAAACGGTATGAAATTGTTCTGCAACATTAGCAAGATTCAAAAAATGATTAAATGAGCGTGCAACCGGTAATAGTTCTTCATCTGTGAGAGCGTGTAGTACTTCGATAAGCGCTTGTCTGTCGGCTTCGTTACCACTACGTGACGATTTAGATAAAGCGCGAATCTCTTCTACCTTATCTAAAATGGCTTGTCCTTGTGCATCTTTAATGGTTTGACCCAGCATTTGTCCAAGCATACTAACATTACCGCGAAGTGCAGCGTATTGTTCACTCATTCTCATACTCCTTTCTTTAACTAAGTTGAAAGTACTTACTGCACAGTATTTAACCAAGCACGAACGCTGCTAAATACTGATCCCTTTTATTAATATCATTGTCAGCGTTAATTTAATAGATCGAATTTTCTAACATACTCGTAAAAAAGAATAACCAATCTGTAAACATAAAAGTGTAATAAATACGCCGCCTAGTCAGATACTGTACTTTACAATATGGGCAATTGGTAAAATGGACTTACCAATTAAAATGATAAAATGCCTGTGAATTAAGGCATCTTTCATTTTTGTATGGTCAATTATTTATCAACCTATTTTATGTGTTTTAGTTTTGGCAAAAGACAACCAAGGTTACTAACACTTTATTAATTGGTGATAGTTTGAGCGAAAAAAATTTTCGAATATTTTTATTACGGGTCATAAATGCAACTCTATATATTGTGTGGCACAAGCAGTGAAATCGCTAAAGCCTATTTCACTACTCTAAGAAAACAAATCAGAAGCGGTCATATCGTAACCATCAGTCGAAGTGAATTTAAGGCGCCTTTTGATGAAATATCAAACAATGAGATCAGCCACCAGCATTTTATAACTGATTACTCAGAGCAAAGCCTAAGAGGAATTGCCGTAGAATTAACTAGTAACCAATATGATTTAGCACAATTGATGATATTTAACGGCCTGCTGCATGATCTAGATAACGCGCCTGAACGTAAACTTGAGCAAATATCTGAGCAGCACTTTATAAATAGCATGCATACAAACGCCCTACTGCCGATTCGCTGCGTGACTTTATTTTCAACGCTTTTAAAGCCGCATGTAGCAACGGTTGTATGTGCACTGAGTGCACGTGTTGGCAGCATTAGTGATAACAAGTTAGGCGGTTGGTATAGCTATCGGGCATCTAAGGCGGCACTAAACATGTTATTTAAATCTGCAGCGATTGAACTTAACAGACGCTATAAAAAATGCCACTGCGTGTTATTTCACCCAGGAACTACTGATACGCCATTATCAAAACCTTTTCAGGCAAATGTGCCCGAAGGGAAGCTATTTACCCCTGAGTTTGTAGCCGAGCAATTGTATTCATTGATAAGTGATGCTGACTATTTACAACAATCACCCAGCCCAGCCTACTTTGACTGGCAAGGAAAACCCATAGACTGGTAACAGGACAATTATGCATTTTACAAAACAAGCTATTGCTGATTTAGAAAACCGCTACCGCGCCCACTTAATTAATAGTTTGTCGGGATTTAAAAGTGCCAACTTAGTTGGCACACAAGATAATAATGGCCAAACTAATTTAGCGATTGTAAGTTCAGTATTTCATCTTGGGGCACATCCCCCCTTAGTGGGTATGATCATTAGGCCTCATTCAGTGCCTCGCCATACCCTAGAGAACTTATTAGCCACTAAGCAGTACACGATTAACCATGTGAACAAAGATATCTATGATAAAGCACATCAAACATCTGCACGCTACGACAAAGACGAATCTGAATTTGATGCTACAGGGCTCTGCACTGAATACCTAAATAACTTCACAGCACCTTTTGTTAAAGAGAGCAAGCTTAAGTATGCTCTTGAGCTCAAAGAACACCACCACCTTGCCATTAATGGCACTGAGCTTATTATTGGAGAAATCACTGATATCTACTTAGATGAGGCTTGTTTGCAAGAAGACGGTTTTGTCGATATTGAAGCCATTGATACAGTCGCAGTTAGCGGGCTTGATAGTTACCATGTAACTGAACGTTTAGCCCGCTTAGCTTATGCTAAAAAGTAATCGCAAAATTTAAGCATTAGATTATGAATGGCTTAGGCGCATGGGTTAACACCTCAAAGCCAGACTCGGTGACAACTATGTCATCTTCAAGTCGCACACCACCATAGCCTGGTATATAAATGCCAGGTTCAATGGTGATCACATTACCTACTTCAAGGTTGTAATCTGTGAGTGTGTTGATAAATGGCACTTCATGTAAAAATAGCCCTAAACCATGGCCAAGGCCTTTACCCGCGTATTCACCAAAGCCCGCCTCAGCAATCACCTTGTTTGATATGGTATTTAAATCTAAACAATTAACACCTGGTTTAACCATTTCAAGTGCCGCATTTTGTGCCTTAAGAACAGTATTATAAATACGGGTTTGTTTTTCTGATGCTTCGCCAATAATGTAGCTACGAGTCATATCAGAGCGATAACCATTTACAACGGCACCAAAATCAAGTGTTACAAAGTCTCCTTGCTTTAAAACCTGATTTGATGGATTACCATGCGGCAAGGCTGAGCGTTCTGCAAACAGCATGATGGTGGCAAACGACATTCCTTCTGAACCTAGCTTTTGCATTCTATATTCAAGCTCTAAGGCAAGGTCTCGTTCAGTCATACCTGGTTTAAAATAAGGCAGCGTTTGTGCTAAGGCTTCATCAGCAATAGCTGCAGCAGCTTTAATTTGCGCAACTTCCCAGCTATCTTTAACGCGTCTTAGCTTTTCTATTAGACCGTTTATGGCTGTTAGAGTGTGACCATTAAGCTCATCTGCAACACCTTGCCAAATCGCAACTGTGACATAACTTGCATCAAATGCGACATGGCTGTTTGGTTTAAGGTGCCTGTTAATACAATGACCAAGAGTTTCGTTTTCTCTGTCTCTACAAACAACCTCAAATCCTGTTGTTTCTGCAATTGCACGTTGATGGTAACGATAATCTGTTATCAGCACACACGCATTTTGAGTAATTAATGCATAAGCAGCATTACCACTAAAACCACTTAAGTAACGAATATTTTCATGACCTAGTACTAACATGGCGCTGTAACCTTGTTGTTCTAGTAAGGCTTTAAATTCAGCTTGTCTTTTTAAGTAATTAACTTGCATTGTCGCTCCTTATTTTTTGCGCATGCTAACAGTTATGTACATAAATACGAATATTATGCGATTAGTCGCAGTGAATTTGCATCAGGTGTTTACTCAAGCCACAATGCACAAAAAACCAAGGAGTACACAATGACAACATACGGTATTGGCACACAAACGCCAGAGCAGGCGCTTGACTCTTTGTCAGATATGACAACAGATTTAACCCCTATTCAAAATGACGAATTTCATGCGCGTATCGCAAAAGCACAAGCGTATATGCAAGCAAATAACATTGATGCAATATATTTAAATGCAGGCACTAACCTTGCTTATTTTACTGGTATGCGTTGGTACGCAAGTGAGCGTTTAGTTGGTGCTATTTTACCTGCTAAAGGTGATGTGCAATATATCGCACCGTTTTTTGAAATCGGCAGCTTAAACGACTTTATGGTGATTGATGGCCCAATTCGAGGCTGGCAAGAGCACGAAAACCCATACCAACTATGTGTTGAAGTACTGTCAGAAATGGGTATTAGCAAAAATGGCACCCTTGGTATTGATGAAAGCGCACAGTTTTTCATCTACGACGGCATTAATAAAGCTAATGGTAATTATAATATTGTTAACGCACAGTGCGTAACAGCTCACTGCCGCATGCATAAATCAGCCAGCGAACTTGCCTTGATGCAACGTGCTATGGACATGACTTTAGAAGTACACAAAGCAACGGCGAGCATGCTTTATGAAGGTATCACCACTACTGAAGTAGAAGCCTTTATTAAAAAAGCCCACCAAAAAGTCGGTGCACCGGGTAACTATTTTTGTATTGTGCTATTTGGTGTTGCGTCGTCTTTCCCGCATGGCGTTAAAAACCCACAAACCCTTAAAAAAGGTGATGTGGTACTGATTGATACTGGCTGTAAAGTACATGATTACCTCTCTGACATTACCCGTACTTATGTATTTGGTGAAGCAACCGAACGTCAACGTATGTTTTGGCAACACGAGAAAAATGCCCAACTAGCCGCTTTTGCTGCAGCAAAAATTGGTGAGCCATGTGGCAAAGTAGATGATGCTGCAAGACAGTACTTAGCCGAAAATGGCATGGGGCCAGAATATCAAACACCAGGTTGCCCACACAGAACTGGCCATGGCATTGGTTTGGATATTCATGAATGGCCATACCTTGTCGGTGGAAACCCTACCCCACTCGCAACAGGCATGTGTTTTAGTAACGAACCGATGCTTGTTATACCCGATGAGTTTGGTATTCGCTTAGAAGATCATTTTTATATGACAGACGAAGGCCCGCGTTGGTTTACCGAGCCAGCTCATAGCATTGACGACCCATTTGGCCTAGCTAAATAAAATCTAAATAACTATTAAAAGGTCAGCTATCTGGCCTTTTTTTGTGTCTAAATTATTACATTTTTTAACAGTGTATATATTTTTGAGACAATCTATCAGCTTTTATCATGTTATGATTTTAACAATTTAACCTAACATAATTACGGAGAATAAATGGGTTTACGTTTTAAAGTTCCACATACCTTGATACTGCTGCTTGGCATGATGGTTGTTGCGCTTATTGCTACATGGTTAGTACCACAAGGTTTTTTCAGCACCACACTGAGTGAATCTGGCCGCGAAATGGTCGTTGCGGGTACCTATCAAACGGTTGCTGAACGCCATTACTTAACCCCATGGGATTTATTACAAGCCATACCTCGTGCATTTGCTGCTGCTCAAGATGTTATTTTCTTTGTCTTAATCGTTGGCGGCGTATTAGCTGTTGCACGTGCCACAGGCACTGTTGATGCACTCATTGGTAGGCTTTTAGAGCGACACGGTAAAAAGCCGCAGCGATTAATCTTTATGGTGGTATTTTGCTTTGCTTTGGCATCAAGCAGTATCGGTACCGCCGGTGAATATATTCCTTTTGTTATTATTCTCGTTGCGCTGTGTAAAGCAATGCGCCTAGACGCAATGACTGCCGTAGGTATGATAGTCGCGGGTTATGGTATTGGTTATGGTGTATCGGCATTTAACCCATTTACCGTATTAATCGCACAGCAAATTGCAGGTATTCCAGTTTACTCAGGCTTGTGGTTTCGTTTAGCTATATTTATTCCATTTGTGCTCATTGGTTTTCATCATGTTTGGCAATACACAAAAAAGGTAGCGAATGATCCGTCTAAATCAATGATGATTGGCGTGCCTTGCCCACTGGAAAATCAAACAGCAACAAGTTACCCAGCACTTGCCCTGCGCCATAAACTTATTTTAGGAAGTTTTATCATTACCCTTGCAATTGCAGTATGGGGTATAGCAACTAAAGGCTGGTACTTATACGAGCTAGGCGGTGTTTTTATCGCTTGGGGTGTCGTTGTAGCCATTTTAGGCAAATTATCTGCTGATGAAGCAGCAAACAAATTTATAGAGGGCGTGTCTGATCTTGTTACCACCGCAGTTTTAATCGGTGTTGCACGCGGTATCGCACTTATTTTAGAAGACGGTCAAATCCTGCATAGCCTTGTACATGGTATGTCGTTACCGCTTTCTTATGTATCAGCTGAAATATCAGCAATAGGCATGTTAGTTATTCAAACCTTACTTAATACCTTTATTCCATCAGGTTCAGGACAAGCTTATGTCACTATGCCATTGATGGCCCCACTTGGTGATTTAGTGGGTGTCCCAAGACAAGTTGCCGTGCTTGCTTATCAATTTGGTGATGGCTTTTCAAATATGATCATTCCGACCAATGCTGTACTAATGGGCATTTTAGGGATGGCAGGTGTGCCTTACGGCCATTGGTTTAGATTCTGTTTACCACTGCTGATTAAACTAATGGTCGCAGCATCAGTTGTATTAGTATTAGCTGTAATGTTTGGCTATGGCTTAGATGTGCAGCCCACACTAAATTAAGTTAGTTGATTTTAAAAAAGCGCCCTAGGCGCTTTTTTGTTGTGTTTTGAGTTCTTTTTAGCAACACATTTTTGGATCAAATGAGTTGGAAATGAATGACAGCTCTGTACAAAGTCAGAGCTTCATCCGTAACTCACTGCTGTCGGATAGACGACACCTGTTACCAAGTGTCGCCCTCCTAAGAACCGTACGTGCAACTTTCACTGCATACGGCTCAAGCCTTCACGAAGGCACCTAATTGGTACCCAGCAACTTATAAAGCAGCGAGATTAGGCTCATTCCAAGAGTTGCGGCATTGCCTCTTTGCTTTTCTCTTTGCCAAGTATTCTTGGTATAAAGGATCAAAAGGCGTAGCTTCACTCCTGATTTTCACATGTCTCTCTATTGGC
>NZ_JAKEVN010000129.1:0-10754 GCF_022398505.1 Pseudoalteromonas sp. Isolate3
TTTATAAACTATAAACTCTAAACTCTAAACAGACTTAACTACCAATTTATGCATGTGCGCTAATAAGCTCTTTGGCATTAGCTCTTGCCATTTTACTAATGTTATCGCCTGCGAGTAGTCGTGCAATTTCATCAATACGACCATCTTTTGAAAGTTTATTCATTTGCGTAAAGGTTTCGCCATTTGCAATTTCTTTTGCTACAAAAAATTGTTGATGCCCAGAGCTAGCAACTTGCGGAAGGTGAGTCACACAAATAACTTGAGTTGATTTACCTAGTTGGCGTAAAAGCTTGCCGACAGCAGAGGCGGTTGGGCCTGAAATCCCCACATCTACTTCATCGAAAATCAGTGTAGGCGTAGTAACACGTTGAGCAATAATAACCTGAATAGCTAAACTAATACGTGATAACTCACCCCCAGAGGCTACCTTAGAGAGGGCTTGCATTGGTTGACCTGGGTTCGTCGACACCAAAAACGAAACCGTATCAAAGCCCATTGCACTTGGTGCTTTATCGGTAGTTTGTTGAATATCAATCGCAAATTTGCCGTTTTCCATAGATAAATTCGCCATGCTATCGCTGATTAGCTGATTAAGTGTCTCAGCGTAACTATGACGGCTTTCACTCAATAGTTGAGCTGCTTGTTTGTATTGCTTAAGGGCAGAGCTAATTTCGCTTTCAAGAGCAACAAGGCGGTCACTGTTATAGCTGATTGATGCTAATTCTTCTGCAATCGACTGATGAAATTTAACAAGCTCTTCAGGTTTTATGTGATGTTTACGGGCAAGGTCCATAGCACCTGCTAAGCGGGTTTCTACTTCATCTAAACGGGCAGGATCTAAGTCAGTAACATCAACATAGCTGCGAATTTCACGACTTGCTTCTTCAACTTGCACTGCAGCTTCACTTAGTAGTGATGCAATACTTGATAAGCTTTCATCGTAGTTCGCAAGCTCAGCAAATTGCTGTGCGCTGTGTTGCAATAACGAACAAGCACTTTGTTCATCACTTTCGTATAAGTGTTGTAGCTCACGTTGGCATGACTCTAAGATGGTTTGACTATGGCTTAACTTGTGATGCTCAGCTTCAATCTCTTCAAACTCGCCAGGTTGCAGGGCAAATTCATCTAGTTCAGCTACTTGATATTCAAGTAATTGCTTTTGAGCGGCTTGTTGCTGTTGTTGTTGCTCAAGCTGGTTAAACTCTTTGAGTAATGCTTGGTAGGCTTTATAGCGTTCTTTAACATCAGCTAATAATTGATTGTGGCCAGCATAGGCATCAAGCAGATGTAATTGATGTTCAGCTTTTAATAAATGCTGATGGGCATGTTGTCCGTGAATAGAAATTAAATACTGACCTAACTCTTTTAACTGTGCAGCTGTAACTGAGCTGCCATTAATATAGCTCTTGCTGCGGCCATTTTTGCAAATAACACGGCGTAGTAAACATTCGCCTTCACTGTTTGAAAGTAAATGTTGCTCTAAAAAGTGTTGGGCAAGAGGGAGTTGGCTAATATCAAATTGTGCACAAATTTCTGCACGATCAGTACCTGGGCGAACAGCACCAGCATCAGCGCGTTCGCCTAAACATAAAGAGAGGGCATCAATTGCAATTGATTTCCCCGCACCTGTTTCACCTGTAATGGCTGTCATACCATTGTGCCACTCAGTACTTAAATTACTTACAATGGCAAAGTTTTTAATTTCTAACCCGATTAACATACTGTTTATCCATCCAGCTAATTAACTGTTAATTTATACAGTGTTTTCGGGTTTTGCAAATTAAATTTTTAAGCTTTGCTTAATTCTGACAGTTGATTTTGTAGTGTGGAATCATCTGGCGCTTGTGTGCTCTGGGCTGGCAGCTGATCGTCTTGTAAATCCACTGGAGGCTGATATTTAATTACTTCAATCAGTGATGGTAGGGCTTCTTGGTAAAACGATTTGTTATATTCAATGCCATTGTAAGGTAATTCAGCCATAAAATATTGTAGTCTGTCTGCAAGCTGATCAATCTGCTCAGGGCTTTGTGCTTTGCTGGCTTCCATAATGATAGTGTTGAGCAGTAAATCGCTAATGTACTCAAGGTAGGTCAGGTTTTCTTCATTATGAGCTTGAACAACAAAATAATTGCTGGTGATCATACTTAAGCGTTGAATATTCTTCGGACGAATTATCTTACTTTCGCTAAAATCAATTAATTTATCCTTAAAGTCATTGTTGATTTTTTTTACTCGCTGATTAAAGTGTTTTTTTTCAGCTTCAATAGCTTTACGACGGTTGCTCTCAACCATCCAGTAGCAACCTAGTAAGGTGATCAGTAATAATAGAGCAAGAAAAACGATATAGCTCATTTTGCCTTATAATCCTTAAAAAAATACAGCATTAAGTTTGATTATTTTGCGCTAATCACTGCGCCTTGGCAATCATTTAAGATAAAAAAGCCGCTTAAAATAAGCGGCTTCCCCAGTTTAACTTTTTTCTCAGTACGTTGTAGTAAGAGTACTCTTTTGGATGTATTAAACGCAGTCTTTTATCTGCTTTTTTTATCACCACTTCATCACCAGGTAACACAGCTAAAACTACATGACTGTCGCAGCTGACTTGTAAGCTATCGGTATTTTCAAGACTAAGTTTTAAGCGCACTTCATTATCCGCATCAACCACAAGGGGACGGCTTGATAGAGTGTGCGGGAACATCGGAACGAGTGAAATTGCGTTCAGCTCTGGAGTTAAAATAGGACCGCCACCAGAAAGTGAATAAGCTGTTGAACCCGTTGGCGTTGATACAATTAATCCATCAGAGCGCTGTGAAAACACAAAATCGTTATTAATAAAGGCTTCAAACTCAATCATATGAGCAACTTTATCGGCATGGAGTACTGCTTCATTCACTGCCAAGTTGGCACTTTTGAGTTCGGCATGCCGATATACTTCAACTTCAAGCAAAAAGCGCTTTTCTTCGAGGAATTGGCCACTTAATACTTGTTCAAGGCTGGCTTCGAAACCTTCTGGATTTAAGTCGGTTAAAAAGCCTAAGTTGCCCCGGTTTACACCAATTACGGCGACATCAAAACGCGCTAAAACTCGAGCTGCACCAAGCATATTGCCATCACCGCCGACGACTATGGCTAAGTCTGCACGTTCACCTAAATCTACCAATTTAACTAGGTTTTCAGCAGGTACGTCTTCAAGCTGGCGGCCAGTGCGTTGTTCTACTAGTACTTCAAATCCTAACGCACGCAAGAATGTGTGCAAGCGACCAAGTGTGGCAGCCGCGGCACTGTGATTAGGTTTGCCAATTAGACCTATGGTTTTAAACGGTGAATCCATGTTATTTGCACTTAAACTTTCATATCGCTAGATTACATTAAAAATTAATGCTTTGAAAATAACTTGAAATAAACTTGATGCGCCCAAATATCCACTGGCAAGAAGCTAAATGAATAAATTATGAAATTAAATCCGCGTGACCAACAAATTTTTTCAGCTGTAATGAGCCTTTACTGTAATGGAGAAGGTCAGCCTGTTGCCTCAACTCGTATTGCCAAACAAAAAGGTATGGCAGTATGTTCAGCTACAGTGCGTAATGCAATGGCACGGCTTGAAAAAGTGGGCTTATTATATTCGCCCCATACGTCAGCAGGCCGTGTGCCTACCAATGCAGGGTTTGATTATTGGCTCACAGAGTTTTTTGCTCTGCCTGAAATCGCAACATATTGGCAGCCTGAACAAGCACAATTAGTTGAGCTTGCCCATGGTTTAAGTCAACGCTATAAAGTGTGTTGCTGTGTGGGATTACCTCAAGTCAGCTCACAGCTGGTTTTCCGAGTAGAGGTGCTAGATTTTGATGGTAGTAATTGGCTTATTCTATTAATTGATAGAGCAGGGCAGAGCCATAATATTTGTATTACCAAACCTGAAGACTCATCTGATGCCGTTCGCTATCAGTTTGCCACTTGGCTCAATACTGTATTTAGCCAGCAAACCTTAATGGAAGGTTTATATCGTATGCAGGCAATGGCAGGCACTGCACCACATAATTGCCATGACTCACTGACACAATGGACTCGGCAATTAAGTCAAAAGCTTGGTTCAGACAATAGCATTGTAGTGGGTGAAAACTACCTTTACCGCCAAGTTGATTGCCAGACCAGTTTAAATATAGGTGTATCATTTTTAAATTTTGTTGAAGATAAACTCGCATTTAAAAATGGTTTATCGGTTTTAAATACAGAACAATTACCATTTACAGATTGTAATGAACTGATGGTGATCAGCGTTCCATATTTTAATAACCATGAATACCAGAGTCGATTTTGTGTAATTTGTCCAAAATCAGCGCAAATAGAAGCAATCATCCAAGAATTTAAGTTAATCGGCTCATCAGCCTCTTGAATCTTTTAATTCAATCCCCATAATTACCGCAGTTGTAAAGAATTGGAGCATGTAAGCTATGTCTGAGCAGACAAAATCACCAGAGCAAGAAGTTGAACTAAACGAAGAATTTGAGCAAATGCAAGCTGAAGTAGAAGCTGCAGAAAAAGCAGCTGAGCAAGTTGATGGCGAAGAAATGAGCCCTGAAGCTGAAATTGCATTACTACACAGCGAACTAGAGGCAGCTAAACAAACGATTAACGACCAAAAAGACAGTGTTGTTCGTGCTGCAGCAGATGTTGAGAACATGCGTCGTCGTGCCGCTCAAGATGTAGAAAAAGCGCATAAGTTTGCACTTGAAAAGTTTGCTAACGAATTACTACCAGTTATCGATAACCTAGAGCGTGCTATTGAGTTTTCTGATAAAGAAAATGAGCAGCTTAAGCCTGTCCTTGAAGGTATCGAGATGACAGTTAAAAGCTTTAATGATGCAGTATCAAAATTCGGTGTTGAAATTGTTAACCCTCAGGGTGAGCAATTTAATCCTGAATTCCATCAAGCAATGTCAATTCAGCCAAGCAATGATGTAGCACCTAATACTGTTCTTGCAGTAATGCAGAAAGGTTATACATTAAATGGCCGTTTATTACGTCCAGCAATGGTTATGGTATCGAAAGAAGCTGAATAAGCTTTAAAGAGATATAAAAAATGCCTGTTAATTACAGGCATTTTTTTTGATAGCAATCGTGTTAAGTTACCGAACATTTAGCTCGCTAGGATGGTTAAATATTTAAGTCGATTGGTATCGTTTTCGATGCCAAAGCTGCACTAGTAAGATAAGTATCAGTGCGCTGAACATCATCGCAGAAAATGGAATGGCACTTTGAGGGTGAACAAAGGCAAGGATAGGACCAACTAAAGCGCCACTGCCGAATCTTAATGTACCAATAACGGCTGTTGCAGTACCTGACTTTTCCTCAAACTGCATTAGTATCAATGAGTCTGCATTACTCGCTACAATACCTAAGCTCATCATCAGTGGTGCGATGCTTGCAACGATAAAATACAATGATAAATGCATCACACTGAATAACAGTAATGCCCCACCAGAAACGAAGCCAATGGCAAGGCCAATAAATAAAAGCTTACGAGAACCCAAGCGCGGCACTAAACGTGTATTCATAAAGTTACCGAACATTAAAGCCAACACGTTAAAGGCGAATAACACCCCGAACAATTGCTCATCTACTTTAAAAAAATCGAGATATACATAAGGTACCGATGTTAAAAAGCAAAAGAATGCAAATGAGGCAAACATTGAGCTGGCAATATCGGCAAGGGCGCTACGACGGGAAAATACCGTTTTATAACTATTAAAGAACAGTGCCAAGCCACGTTGCTGACTCTTAAAGATTGGAATATCGATTAAATGAATTTGCACTAAAGCTAAAATTGCAAAGCTATAGACAGCTAAGGTAATAAAAATGACCTGCCAGGTTGAAATACCCATGATCAATGAGCCAAGAGTAGGAGCAATGAGCGGGGCAACCATCATGATCATTGATACGTAAGACATACCCTTGGCGGTGTTTTCTCGATAAATGTGGCGAATAATACCCGGCACAACGACCGTTGCAGCGGCGCCAGTGAATGCTTGTACCGCCCTGAGAGATAAAAATAATTCGATATTAGAACAAAACGCCAGTGCTAATGAGCTTATACCAAATAGTGCTAAGCCAACCTTAGCGAGTAATCGCCTGCCAAGTTCATCGGCTATCGGGCCAAAAAAAAGCATACCAAGGGCATAACCCGCTAAATAAATACTGAGTGATATTTGCACATTTGGCATGGTTGTTTGTAGGTCGTTAGCAATTACCAACATTGCCGGTAAATATAAATCAATTGCCAAAGGCGTAATCGCGACAATACTTGCCAGTAAAGGCAATAAAATGCGTTTATTTAAAGTCTCAGGGGAAGGCATTGTTTACTCATTCATCAAACATTAGGTCACTATTGTAGCAGTGTGAATCACTGTGGTGAACTTAGTTTGCCTGCTAAGTAAAAGAATTAACTAAATAATAACAACTGAGTGGGTGATTGTTCATTTTCATATAAAATTAAGCAATGCTTTGCTATATTGATCAAAATTACACTAAGTATTTGAAGGACTAGTATGAAAAAGTTAATCATGGCAGTGTTAGCCACCGCTGTTTTAGCTGGCTGTAAAACCTCTCCAACAGGGCGCACGCAAATCGCGCTATATTCAGACCAACAGATGAGTCAAATGGGTCAAGCAAGTTTTGCTGAAATGAAAAAAACGCAACCTGTTAATACTGATCCAAGTGTCAATGCTTATGTGAAGTGTATTGCTGATGATGTTATTGCAGTTTTACCTAACGAGTATGCAAAGCAGTCTTGGGAAGTCGTTGTGTTTGAAGAAAATTCAGCGAATGCATTTGCATTACCTGGTGGTTATATTGGCGTTCATACAGGTTTATTAAAAGTTGCTGTAAACCAAGACCAACTTGCAACAGTATTAGGTCACGAAGTAGCACACGTTATTGCTGAGCACTCTAATGAACGTGTATCACAAAATGCACTGTTACAAACAGGCCTGCAAGTTGGTGGTGCAGCACTTGATATGGGTAATGTGCAATATCGCGGCGAAATTATGCAAGCTTTGGGGTTAGGTGCCCAATTTGGTGTAGTGCTGCCGTTTAGCCGCTCACATGAATCAGAAGCAGATATTGTCGGCCTAGATTTAATGGCAAAAGCAGGGTTTAACCCAGAGCAATCAGTATCGCTTTGGCAAAATATGAGTGCAGCAGGCAGTAGCGGCACCCCAGAGTTTATGTCGACTCACCCAGCACCGGGTAACCGAATTAAAGAGCTACAAAAGCATATGTCGGATGCATTAAAAGCCCAAAAAGCTGCTAAAGCAAAAGGCAAAAACCCACAGTGTAAACTGTAATAAAAATTATCTAGGAATTAAAAAAGCCTGTAGTCTAGCTGACTACAGGCTTTAATTTTTTCAGCTTTCAGCTTATTAGAACGTCCACTCAACGTGAAGTTGTGGTACTGATTCAGTTGTGTCTGTACCTAGTTTGTTGTGCCAGTATTGCCACTCAAGGCCTAGCAGTAGCGTATTTTCTTTCATGCTCATTGCGTGACCTAAATCCCACGTGATGATTGGCTGCGCTAAAATCCACGCTTTAACATCTTCGCCAAATTCGTTTTCACGCTCAGCAATGTATTCAACATGGCCCGTTACGTTGAACTTTTGTGAGCCGATAGTGAATGGGTAGCCCCATGCAACATCAATCATCCAGCTATTTGTTTCAGTGGGGGCACCACCGCGTGCTACGCCTTCACTGTCATCGATATAAGCGGTAAATAAAGTAGATAAAAAGCTAAAGCCAGGTGCCTGCCAGCTAAGTTTTACACCTGGTAAATACTTAAGAACTTTAGAATCGCCTGCAGCATTAAAACCTGCAGTTAAACCTACATCAGCAATTGCGCCGTATGAGAAGTCACTGTCAGAGATTTTTGATAAGCTGAATGTTGAGTACCACTCGCCGTAAAAGTCTTTATCTTGATAGCCATCCTGACGGTCGTCATTGCTGTAATCAATAAAAAAGAAGTTATCGCCATAGTCGTAACCAGAAGCGTGTTGCAATGAAACAACCGTGGTATTTGACTTAGTTAATGAAAACGGATTTTTGTGTTCACCGTTATTAACGTGTAATTGCGTAGAGCTCCAATTAGCGGCATAGCCTGAAGTACTTACTGCACATAGCGCAGCAACAGAAAGGATCTTTTTCAAGTTCATATCTCAATATTGATGGTGTAAAGGGGATACAAAGGGAGGATTATAGCAGATACGCCCTAAATTGGGCGTATCTTGGCAAAAATTATTTAACTTAAGCTTTATTCCGACGTAAGCAAATTACAGCCACAGCTGTAAAGGCAAGAATAAAGCAGTAGTAAGATGAAGTAGACACCTGCCAAGGGCTAATTTTGAAAGTCGCACCGAGAAGTAACGCTTGTGCGCCATAAGGTAGTGAGCCTTGTGTTACACAAGCAAAAATATCAAGTAAGCTTGCTGAACGCTTACCAGTAATTTCGCCATCATCCGCTAATTTTTTAGCAATTGGGCCTGCAACAATGATTGATACCGTATTATTAGCAATACATAAGTTACTGGTCATCACCAGTGCCGCAATACCTAATTGATCCGCGACCTTACGGTGCCATTTTGCAATGATTTTCGTAATTGCTTGAATTTTGTTAGCAATATAATCAAGTCCACCATTAATACGGATAAACTCTGAAAGGCCACCAATAAACATCGATAGCAAGAAAATTTCCTGCATATCAGTAAAACCTTTATAGACATCCTTAACAAAACTGGCACCTTCATAGCTGCCAGTAAAGCCCATTAGGGCAGCGAAGATAATACCGCTAAACAGCACCACAAAGACGTTAAAGCCCATTACTGCGAGTACTAAGATAAAGGCATAAGGTAACACTAATAAAATATCGAAATCTTGTGTTTCTACAGCTTCAGCTGCAGGCGTTAAGAAGAATAACAAACCGATAGTTAATGCTGCAGCGGGTAAGGCAATTTTTAAGTTCTCACGGAATTTATCTTTCATTTCACAGCCTTGCGTACGGGTTGCAGCAATAGTTGTGTCAGAGATGATTGATAAGTTATCACCAAACATTGCACCTGATACAATCGTGCCTGCCATCAATGATGGATCAATGCCTGTTTTTTGGGCGACTGCATAAGCAATCGGGCCAATAGCACCGATAGTCCCCATTGAAGTACCCATTGCAGTCGACACAACCGCAGCGATTAAAAATAATCCAGGTAGTAATAAAGCTGGCGGAATAAGTGATAAACCCGCATTAACAACGGCATCGACACCACCCGTTGCACCTGCAACGGCAGAAAACGCACCGGCAAGCAGATAAATCAAACACATAGTGATGATGTTGCTATGGCCCGCACCTTTAATAAAGGTTTCAACACTATGGTTGATGGTATTTCTATTTAAGATAAAAGCCAGCATGATGGCAGGTAAAATTGCCACAGGGGCAGGCAATTGATAGAAGGCGTAATCGACACCTTGAGACTGTAAGTATAAGCCAGCGCCTAAAAATAAGCCGACAAACACCAAAAGCGGCAGCAAAGAAAGTTTTGCTTTTGTTTTATTAAATGATGGCTGCATCATATTCCTCGTTAGATAACCAATAACACAGCCAAATACTTCTTTTAGCTGTATTTAGTTGCCTGCATTCTCAAAAGACAATGCTGTTGCAACAGCGCCCGCAAGCCAAAGACCAAATCGGCGCAAAGGAAGAAGTTTAAATGTATAGATGGCTAAATGCAAAGACTATCTGTTATTATTGTTGTTCTATTAATAAATCTAAAATTAGCTCTGTATTTTTTATAAGCTAACCTGACTATTACATGAGTTTTCGATAAAATCCAGCCAGCTAAGAAGAATAGATAAGGTAACTATATGAACCGCATAGGTGTATTTGGCGCAAACGGCCGCATGGGACTTGCACTTTTAGAAGCAGTCTCAAAAAAAAATGACGCAACATTAACGGGCGCGTACGTGCGTGATAACTCGCCACTTTTAGATATAGCGGTTAATCAATTAAACAGTGCTGCATCAGCGGATGTATCATTTAGTAAAGAAACAGAAGTAAAAGATGCTGATGTATTAATTGATTTCACCTTACCGGCAGGAATGCGCAACCACTTGCAAACAGCGGTCGAAAAAAATATCGCAATGGTAATTGGTACCACGGGCCTCAACCAAGATGATATTGATGCCCTCAATGAAGCAGCGAAACACATTCCGATTGTTTTTGCTCGCAACTATAGCGTAGGTGTGAATTTACTGCTTAACTTAGTGCAGACTGCGGCTGTGAAGTTTGGTGATGACATGGACATTGAAATATTTGAAGCCCATCATCGTCATAAAATTGATGCGCCATCAGGGACTGCATTGGCAATTGGTGAAGCTATTGCCGAGGCAAAAGGCTGGCAGCATGATGAAGTCGCGCGTTTTGATAGAAGCAATGACGAACACGCAAAATCGCAAAATGAAATCGGTTATTCGGTCATGAGAGGCGGAGATATAGTAGGTGAACACACCGCATATTTCGCAACTTCTGGCGAAAGGCTAGAATTAACTCATAAAGCAAGTTCAAGAATGACCTTCGCGTTAGGTGCTGTAAGAGCTGCGGGCTGGTTGAAAAACAAACCAGCTGGACTTTATGACATGCAAGATGTGCTTGACTTGAAGTAGTTTAGTTTCTTTTTTGGCAGTTTCAGTGAATTTTTAGTTAATAACGCTTATTT
>NZ_JAKEVN010000013.1:0-62910 GCF_022398505.1 Pseudoalteromonas sp. Isolate3
ATATTAACTCGCTAACACAGGTAATAATTAACTTATTGCTTTTATGATGAATTCTTATTAAGAGGCTAAATACATTCAAACGATGACTTTCAACTGATTTATACAAAACAGTTAATAAGACTAAAAACACAATTATAAAAATAGTGGCAAAGCATCAAAATGAGGTCATTAAATAACTGTTTTTTGATTGAATAACAAACAAATAATGGTCTATGCTTTTATTTGACCCTATTTTGCAAGGAGCAAATTTTGAAATTACCCACTCCCTTACGAACTGCGATTTTATTGGCTGTTTCAGCGGTTTCATTGGTAGGTTGCCAGCTTACCTCAAGCGAACTTCCCGCAATCAGTGATTCAGGAACAAAAAACTCAGGTCACGTTGTCTGGCACGATTTAATCACCCCCAATTTGGCTCAATCTCAAGCATTTTACGCCAGCGTGTTTGGTTGGCAGTTTAAAGAAGTTAACGACAACTATACACTAGCATCACTAGAGGGTAAGTTAATTGCAGGCATTGCTGAGCTCGATAATAAGCAAAATGCCAGCCATTGGCTGAGCCTTATCAGTAGCAAAGATATAGCTGCTGTCAGTGAAAAAACTATCAAAGCCGGAGGTAAAGTCTTAGTAAGCAGTACCGAAATTAAAGGCCGTGGCACTATTGCTGTATTAGAAGACCCACAAGGGGCTGTATTTTCGCTGATCAATACAGTTAATGGTGACCCAGAAACTCAGCAAACTGATAACGGCTGGATTTGGCAAGAAGTATGGAGTGATAACCCAGATCAAAGCAAAGCCTTTTATCAATCACTTGACAGTTATTCAGCACAAAGTAAACCACTTAACAATGGCAATTACAGTTACTTAGCTTTAAATGGCACACCTGCTATTGGCTTTGTAAAAAAACCAGATGCCGAGATTGGTAACACATGGGTAAATTACATCAAAGTAGCTGATGTTGATGCGACCCTATTAAAAGTAACCGCCGCAGGCGGCATAGTTCTGATGGCACCAAATGACAAAGTCCGTAATGGCAGCGTCGCAATTATTCGTGATCCAGCGGGTGCTGGTATTGTAATTCAGGAGCAAATGTAATGAATAAAAAAATGATTCGCTTAGCTGCTCTTGCGGCTGCACTGTTAGCTTTAAACGCCTGCACCCCCTATGCAAGCCTAGATATTAATGCGCCGTTTAAAGTAGGCCCTGTATATGTTAATCCGAGCATTGGTATTGGCGGTACACTTTAATAAATTATAGGGCTCTGCGTTTTAAACAAAGCGCCCTATTCATTAATGTTTTACTTTTAAGCGCTGAACCTGTGTAAGCACATCTTCAGCCTTAGCGCCTAAGTAAACGTAAATAGCAAGAGCAATCAAAAGTCCAACTACAGCAAACATCATCAAAACAGCGGGTATAACATACTCTGTTTGCCCTAGTGCTGCTTTAAACATGGTAAGCAAAGCTTCTATTGATACCGCAATCAGTATTGTTGAGATAAAGCGTGTAATCGTGCGTCTTGTCGAGCTGTGACGAAAAATATCCTTATGCATAAGAATTTCTTCTTCCAGTATAGTTTTCCCTAAATCGAAAATAGCCAAAGCTAAAGTAACAAAGATAATAATAGTAAATGGCTTAAGAGGATCTGACTGCATATCTTCATTCAAGACTAAATCCACCATACCAGCAAACACCTTATATAACAGATAAATTACCAAGCAAAACAAACAGCCAACAATCAGACCATAACCAACCCTGAAGTAAGGTGTCATTCTTGCTCGCTTAATATCTCCCATAATAAATTCGATTAACTCAGTTAAGCACACATCAATTACCAAAAATTGCTGCTTACCTTTTTCGGAAGGAATCATTTTAATAACTGAAATACATAAATGCTTTGTTGCTGTCGAAATATACGGCGAAGTAAAATGGGGATCAGGCGAAGCTGAAGCAAGTAAGAAATAAGGCCGAGCACTTAAGTCCTGACCAGCCCCTACATGCGCGAGTTTTTTCTTATATTGACGTTTAAAACAAACATTATAACCCTGCTGAATACCTTGCTCATTCAAGCAATATTGTAATTCTAGAAATGGATATTGATTGACTAGCTGCTGATATTCTTGCTTGTTAGTTAAAGATGCCTGAACGCTTGCCAGTATTGAGAGCAGTAAATTATGAATAAGCACTTGTTGCTCTTCATAGCGTTCTATAGCACTTAAATAACTCATTCTTGCCATTTTGCTTCCTTAGAGTAATAGACACACTAAGCTAAGCAAGGAAGGCTCCAAATTTGTAACGCCTTGATAATCAGTTGATTGGAGGATTTGAAGATTTAAAAACAATGATCAAGGCACTATAAAAGTGCAGAGTATAATTAAAAAGCACTAAAACGAAAAAAGCCGTAACTTATTAAGTTACGGCTTTTTAATTTTGGTGCGGATGGGGGGACTTGAACCCCCACGGCCGAAGCCACCACCCCCTCAAGATGGCGTGTCTACCAATTCCACCACATCCGCATACAATTCTGTATGTTGTTAAGCTTGTTGTTTACTTGAGGAATGAAAACTACTTAACAATAATTAGTAAAAACTAATTAGTTAGGTACGTCAGACGCTTTTTCTTCTGTCACAGGCACATCAGTTTGTGCTGGTGTTACAGTTTCAACAGCTGGCGCAGCCTCTAGGTTTTCCCACTCATCAGTCTTTTTAATTTGACCTGCAGTAAGGTTGCCCAGAACAATACTTAGTACGAAGAAGATCGTCGCTAAGATTGTTGTTGTTTTAGTCATGAAGTTACCAGCACCTGATGAGCCAAACACAGTTGCAGAAGCACCTGCACCAAATGATGAACCCATATCAGCGCCTTTACCTTGTTGGATTAAAACCATACCAACTAATGCTAAAGCAACGATTAAATAAACTACTAATAAAATTTCGTACATCTTATACGGTCCCTTTTGCACTTTCACAGATAGCAGTAAACGAATCTGCTTTAAGACTCGCGCCGCCAATAAGGCCACCGTCTATATCTGGTTGTGCAAATAATAATTCGCTATTTTTTTCATTCACGCTACCACCATATAAGATGGTTAGTTGCTGTGCTATTTCGCTATCCGAAGAAGCAATTTTCTCACGAATAAACTTATGTACAGCTTGCGCTTGCTCAGGAGAGGCAGTCTTACCTGTGCCAATGGCCCAAACGGGCTCGTATGCTACCACAGAATTCTTCAGTGCTGCTACACCTAATTTGCTAATTACAGCATCAATTTGTGCTGCAACCACTAATTCAGTTTCATTTGCTTCACGTTGCTGTTCACTTTCACCAACACACAGAATAGGTGTTAAGCCAACTTGCTGCGCTCGTGCAAACTTATCTGCAACAACGTCATCTGACTCACCGTATATGCTACGACGTTCAGAGTGACCAACAAGTGTAAAAGTTGCGCCTAAGTCTTTTACTAACTGGGCATCTACTTCACCAGTAAACGCACCAGCATGATTTTCAGAGACTGTTTGCGAACCAAAAGTTACGTTTTGTTGCTGCAAAGAACTCAACAATGGGAATGGTGGAAACACCACTATATCCAGTTCATCCGATTGAACATTTTTGATAGCAGTTGATAACTGTTCAACAAGCTCTAAAGAGCCGTTCATTTTCCAATTACCTGCGACCATCGGCTTACGTGTTGCCATTATTCCACTCCACATTAGAAAGCGGGCAAGATACTAACTCGACTTGCCCAAAGTTACAAGAGGTTATTGTTATGCCTCGGTTTGTTTGCTCACAGTTTCGACAACTTCGGCAATTTTGCGTGCGCTATCAAGAACAACCTTTTCCTGTTCAGCTTCAACCATTACTCGTACAACTGGCTCAGTCCCTGATTTACGCAGTAATACACGACCTGTATCACCTAACTGTTCTTCAACCAGTGCCACCATATCAACGACAGCTTGATCTTGCGTTGGATCAGTGCCTTGTGGGTAACGCACATTGATCATTTTCATTGGGTACTTTGTAAAACCAGCCCCTAAGTCTTGCAATGTTTTATTCTGAGCAACCATCGCAGCCAACACTTGTAAGCTTGAAATAATGCCATCACCCGTGCTAATTAAATCAAGGTTTAATACGTGACCTGAGCTTTCACCACCGATTTTCCAACCATTTTCTTGCAATAACTCCATTACATAACGGTCACCTACTTTACTGCGAGCAAAACCAATGCCACGTGCTTTTAAGGCATTTTCAAGACCCATGTTTGACATAACAGTACCAACAACACCACCACCTAACATATCGTCGTTGGCTGCTTGACAAGCAATGATATAAACAATGTCATCACCATCAAAAATTCGCCCATTATGGTCAACCATCATTACACGGTCACCGTCACCATCGTAAGCAATACCTACATCAGCATTGTGCTCAAGAACTTTACGTTTTAGGGTTTCAACGTGAGTTGCACCACATTCAAGGTTAATATTGACACCATTTGGCTCACAAGCATGACAGATAACCTCAGCACCTAACTCACGCATTACTGAAGGAGCAATGTGATAGGTAGCACCATTTGCGCAATCAAGAACGATTTTTAAACCTTCAAGTGATAAGCCTTGCGGGAATTGGCTTTTACAAAACTCAATGTAACGGCCATCTGCCGTTTCTAAACGACGTGCTTTACCAAGTTTATCAGAGGCAACACAGGTCATTGGTTCGTCCATCATAGCTTCAATTTCAAGCTCAACTTCATCTGGTAGTTTTAAACCTCTGCTTGAAAAGAACTTAATACCATTATCGTGGTAAGGGTTATGAGATGCACTAATTACAATCCCCGCTTCAGCGCGGAAAGTTTGTGTAAGATACGCCACCGCGGGAGTCGGCATAGGGCCCAATAATACAACATCGATGCCAGCAGCTATTAAACCAGCTTCAAGTGATGTTTCGAGCATATAGCCAGAAATACGGGTATCTTTACCAATAATAACCTTTTTCGTCCCTATTTTTGATAATACGCGACCTGCTGCCCAGCCTAACTTCAATGCAAATTCAGGAGTGATTGGAAACTCACCAACCATACCGCGAACACCATCCGTGCCAAAATACTTTCTTGTTTTACTCATTTGTAATTCCTTTCGTGCATGCTTGCCAAACGCTAAGCACATCAACTGTTTCTTGTACGTCATGAACGCGGATAATTTTCGCACCATTTTGTGCTGCAATCAGCGCACCAGCTAAGCTTCCCGCTAAGCGTTCATGTGTTTCTCTATTTAATAAATTACCGATCATCGATTTACGAGATAACCCCGCGAGAACCGGTAACTTGAATTGATTAAATACATCAAACTTATTTAAGATTTCGTAATTATGAGCCAGTGTTTTACCAAAACCAAAACCTGGGTCTAAAATAATACGCTGTTGCTGAATACCCGCTTGCTCACATTTGGCTAAACGCTCTGCAAAGAACTCATTAATATCAGTAAACAAATCATCATAGTGTGGGTTACTTTGCATAGTGCGAGGCTGACCTTGCATGTGCATTAAGCAAATTGCCACCTCAGGGTATTGAGCTAAGACCTCAATAGCCCCAGGTTCTTGCAATGCTCTAACATCATTAATGATGTCAGCACCAGCAATAATCGCTTGGCGCATGACTTCACTTTTACTGGTATCAATGGAAATGATGCAGTCGCTAGTTTTTCTAAGTGCTTTGACTAAAGGTATAACTCGCTCAAGCTCATCTTCAAGAGATACATCTGGAGCCCCTGGACGTGTTGACTCGCCGCCTATATCTATTATTTTTGCACCTTGGTTTAATAATATTTGAGCTTGCTTGACAGCGCTGTCTAGTTGGCAGTAGCTGCCACCATCAGAAAATGAATCAGGAGTGACATTTAAAATCCCCATCACGACAGGGGAATCGAGGTGTAAAATACGACCTCGGGGTAATTTAAGAGCGGTCATTTTTACCTTCAAATCTTCCATGCATTTGCTCTACTAACAAAGAGCCAATTTAATGCTAAAAAAAAACCCCGGCATCCGGGGTTTTTGCTGTGTATATTTTAACGATTATTCAGCTTTGTCATCAAGGCTTGTTTCATCCTTTTTTACTGAATCATCCTCTTTTGTCTCATTGGCTACAGGCTCTGCTTTTGCTGTAGGCTTTTTATCATCTGAACGACGGTCATGAACATCACGCGGCTCTCGTACAGGCTGACGTGCCATTAAGTCATCAATTTGACCGGCATCAATCGTTTCGTACTTCATTAATGCATCTTTCATTGCATGTAAGATATCAATGTTATCTTTAAGGATTTGCTCTGCACGTTGATAGTTACGATCTGAGAATAAACGAACTTCTGTGTCGATCACTTTTGCTGTTTCATCAGACATGCTCATAGAACGGCTACCGCCGCCACCCATGTACATTTCGTTTTGATCTTCAGCATAAAGTAACGGACCAAGTTTCTCACTTAGACCCCATTGGGTAACCATTTTACGAGCAATATCTGTTGCACGTTCAATATCGTTACTTGCACCGGTTGTAACTTTGTCTTCACCATAAATTAGCGCTTCGGCGATACGACCACCATAAAGGCTAGAAATCATTGACTCTAATAGCTCTTTTGAGTGGCTCACACGATCTTGCTCTGGCAAGTACATAGTGACACCTAGCGCACGTCCACGAGGAATGATAGACACTTTATAAACCGGATCGTGTTCAGGTACCATGCGACCAACAATCGCGTGACCCGCTTCATGGTAAGCAGTCATTTCTTTTTCTTGCTCACTCATCACCATGGTCTTGCGCTCTGCACCCATCATGATTTTATCTTTTGCGGCATCAAATTCAGCCATGCTTACTACGCGCTTGTTCCCACGAGCTGCATATAATGCTGCTTCGTTAACTAAGTTTGCAAGGTCTGCACCAGAAAAACCTGGCGTACCACGTGCAATAACAGCGGCTTCTACGTTGTCACCTAAAGGCACTTTACGCATATGAACTTTAAGGATTTGTTCACGGCCACGAATGTCAGGAAGACCAACAACAACTTGGCGGTCAAAACGGCCAGGACGTAATAACGCAGGGTCTAATACATCTGGGCGGTTAGTTGCAGCAATAACGATAATACCTTCGTTACCTTCAAAGCCGTCCATTTCAACCAGCATTTGGTTAAGTGTTTGCTCACGCTCATCGTGACCACCACCCATGCCAGCACCACGTTTACGGCCTACTGCATCGATTTCATCAATGAAGATGATACAAGGTGCTGCTTTTTTCGCTTGTTCGAACATATCACGTACACGTGATGCACCAACACCAACAAACATTTCTACGAAATCAGAACCTGAAATTGTGAAAAACGGCACTTTAGCTTCACCAGCTACTGCTTTAGCAAGTAACGTTTTACCAGTACCTGGAGGACCAACCATCAACACGCCTTTCGGGATGCTGCCACCAAGCTTTTGGAATTTTGATGGGTCACGCAAGAAGTCAACTAACTCAGTTACATCTTCTTTCGCTTCGTCACAACCCGCTACGTCAGCAAAAGTCGTTTTAACTTGGTCTTCGCTCATCAGGCGCGCTTTGCTCTTACCAAAAGACATCGCACCTTTACCGCCACCGCCTTGCATTTGACGCATGAAGAAAATCCATACACCAATAAGCAGTAACATTGGGAACCAAGAGATTAAAATGCTGGCGAGGAATGACTGCTCTTCAGGCTTAACGCCTTTAACATTAACATTGCTTTTTAAAAGATCATTCAAGATGTCTTTATCATACATAGGCATGATGGTTTGAAAGCGTTCACCGTTTGTTTTGGTACCTGTAATAGTACCCGTTGTGCTTTCAATTGAGACTTCTTGGATAGCGCCACTACGAGCGTCGCTAACAAATTGAGTGTAACTTGTTTGGCGATCAGCCTGATCACCACCATTAAAGCTCTGAAACACTGACATTAGCACTACTGCAATGACCAGCCAGAGTATTAGATTTTTCGCCATATCGCTCAAGGAGTTAACCTCTTGTATCCAATTAATTTAAATTCAACTTAACGCAGCACAACTGTACTACAGTTTGTAGCCTGTCGCCACTATATAAACTTCCCGAGAACGGGCGCGTGATGCATCAGGCTTTCTAATTTTCACCGCTTTAAAGCTATTACGTACTTCCTGCAAGTATTGATCAAATCCTTCACCTTGGAAGACTTTGACACAAAATGCGCCATTTTTCTTTAAAACTTGGTGGCACATATCTAATGCCAACTCAACTAAGTACATACTACCAGCTTGGTCAACAGATGTATTGCCGCTCATATTTGGCGCCATATCAGAAAAAACAACATCCACGTTTTTTCCATCAATGCGTGTCAATAGAGCATCAAGCACCGCTTCTTCACGAAAGTCACCTTGTAAAAAGTCAACACCTGCCAGCGAGTCCATAGGTAAAATATCACAAGCAATAACTTGGCCTTTGTCACCTACCTTTTCCGCTAAATATTGCGACCAACTACCTGGTGCAGCACCTAAATCAACCACAGCCATCGATGGTTTAATTAATTTATCTTTGTTCTGAATTTCGTCTAATTTGAAAACCGCACGAGAACGCCAGCCTTTCTTTTGCGCTTCGTGAACATAAGGATCGTCGAAATGTTCCTTCAGCCAACGCTTAGAACTGGCTGAATGTTTTTTATTTGCCATAAATTAATACGTAACTAATTAGTAATATTCTCTAGATGGCGTTAGAATACCCTTAATTCAAGCCATATTCAGCAAAATTTGTAACATGATGAAATTATCGAACAAACAAAAGCAGTTTTTAAAAGGCCAAGCGCACAGTTTAAAACCTGTTGTATTACTTGGTGCAAACGGGTTAACCGAAGGCGTTTTAGTTGAAATTGAAAGCGCTCTAGATATTCATGAGCTAATCAAAGTTAAAGTTCCTACTGACGAACGTGAAACTAAGACATTGATTTTTGATGCTATTGTTCGCGAGACAGGCGCAACAAAACTACAAACAATTGGCCACACAATTGTGTTGTATCGCCAAAGCGAAGAGAAAAAGATTCAATTACCACGCGGTTAATCTAACCCGAGGAAATCTTGAATCAAGGAAAAGCCAGCAAAAATGCTGGCTTTTTTGTAGGCAAAAAAATTTTTGCATTAATTTGTAACTAAACTTTTTTACCTAGGTTATTTTTGCTCACGAGTGTATTTCAGTACCCGATTGATAAACTCAGTGGTTAACTCATTAATTAACCCAGTTTCAGCATTGAGAACTAAGCTAAACCCTATGTTCAGATGTGGAAACACAACAATATCGCTGCGATAACCTTGCACCCAGCCACTATGGTAATACAGCAGTTCATCATCATAGTTATATACACGCCAACCCAACCCATAATAAGCATCTTTGACATGACTACGCCAAACTCTACGACGAGTTTCCTTTTTAGTATGTGTATAAGGGCGTGTTTGCTTAATAAGTGCTTCTAGAGGTAACACGTCAGGATACTGCCCTAACTGCGCATTCAACCAAATAGCCATATCATTTGCGCTGGCATTGACACCTGCAGCGGCAGGTACCTTATAATAGTTTTTCTTTAATCGTGAAGTATACCAACGCTTTCTTCCACGAACATGAGGGTGAGCATAATTATCATCTCTTACCATCCCCTCAAAACCAACACTGGCATCCACCATTTTCAAGGGAGCAAATATATACTCTGAAATCCAGTGCGAGTAATCCATCTGTGTTGATTGATAAATTACAGAATCAATCAAGCTAAACATCACATTTTGATAACCGTAGCACTCGCTTGGTTTACAGATAGGTTCAACAGTCAATAACCGCTCAACAATGTCTGGGTAGCTCATACGCGACTCAATAAGGTTATCGTATGCATTAGGTACTAAGCCACTTGAGTGACTAAGGATGTGATAGATTTTTAAGTCATCTTTATAAGCTGTATTAGAAAAAGCAGGAATAAACTTACTTATTGGGTCGTCAATATTAAACTCACCTTGTGCTGCAAGTTTTGCGGTCAACGAGCCGGCAAAAGTTTTTGATACTGACGCTAATCGAAAACGTGTGTGTTTATCAACTTTGCGACCTTTTTCTATTTTTGTTCGCCCAATACCACGAATAAAATCTTCATTACCAATATTTACAATCGCCAATGAACCCCCTGGGATCCCTTTGCTTTTTAGTTTTCGGGTTAGGTGTTTATTATAGTCAGCAACGAAACTTTGCCACTGTTTGTCACTCGAAGTAGCTTCACCACTCACCACAAGCAGTAATAAAGAAAAAAGAAAAAGAATTAAAGATGAGCTGTACTTCATTATTTATTTTTTTAAGTCTGTTTGGGAAGTTTCTCATAACATAATATCATGAACTTTTGCCTCGACTAACGTACAATACGCTTAATCTTAACTTTTTATGGGTAGACTATTTTTCATGCGCTTACTTGTGGTTTTGTTTTTTACTTTAATTTCAGTTGGTTGTGCTCTAAAACCTGAACCAGCTCCGTTACTTTCAATGCCTAAGAAACCAAGCTTACAAAGCCAACGCTTTCAAGTTGAGTACCAAACAGAGCATGCTGCGCCTAAAGTAAAGTCAGTACAATTACCTGCACATGTGGTTAGTACACATCAAACTGTTGTCATTGTTGCTGATAAAACCAGTGTAACAGATACGCTTTACGCGCAGCTGGCCGAAGCACTCACAGCAAAGCAATTAAAGGTTGTAGAAGAAGGTACACAAGCAGACTATACCCTTTCAATTCACCAGCTTGATCTTGAATTGATTGAAGACACAGAATACCAATTGGTAAAACCTGAAAAGCCATTGCCTTTATTTGATGAAGTAGCAAAACAGTTCCCGGTTCAAAAGTGTGCAACTATTTTAGGCCAAGTGAGTATGCGTCTGACTCATAAAAAAACCGGTGATGTTGTTTGGTTCGCAAAATCATCGATTGATAGTGCAAGTTTTCATCGTGAGCCACTTATCTATAGTTTTGAACAGCAACAGTTAATAAAGAATGAACTTGAAGTAGCGAGTTTTGTGCACGAGCAAAACTCAGAACAAGCTCGGATGGAGCGTATTAATAAAGAAGTCACTATTCCTGCTTATCAGACCTTCACACAAGTGAACGCGTTTAAAAAAGAGCAAGGCCCGTGTAACCGTACAGAAATTAGTGCTCTAACACCTATGATGCAGTACTACTTGAGCAGTATTTTAATCGATAAAATTAAAGTTCAGTAAAACTCATTAGCTGTTTGCCTACCCATAGGCAAACAGCGCCCTCCTTGAATTTGCAACACTTTCTTACACTTCCAATTCCTACTAATACATTTTTTTACAGATTACAGGAACTCCTTAACAATATACTATAAGCTATTACCCTTTCTAACAGACAAGGAAGCAACGTTGCGAGCTCATAGTGCCCTATTATTGATATGTTTAACCCTGCTTAGTACCACAAGCCGAGCTAGTAATCGCTATTATGCAGATAATACTTTAGAACCAAGCCAAGGTTTTGCATGGGACTGGGGCATAGGTCTAGGTTACTACATTGAAGATTCTTACCTTGTTGGCATGGATTCATACAATGATGGTATAGAGCCAGATGTTCACCTCGCCGTTTCTTACGACCGTTTTTATCTTGATTACGATCAGAGCCAACTCAGTGGTGGTTTAACACTCGGTTACAGTGTTATCGATAAATTTGAATGGGGCTTAGATATTGTTGGCACGAACATTCAATCTGGATTTGATGAAACAGGCTTAAATATTTATGGTAACGAAGTAATTAAAGAGCTTGAAGGGATCAGAACACGCGACTACGACTTTGATGTAGGTCTTCGCCTATCACGTCGCTTTGAAAACTCGCAAATTTCATTTGAATACCTGCATGATATTTCAGGTGCGCATAATGGTTGGGTAATGAATTCATTTTTTAGTCAAATTATCCCTTGGCGAAATTGGGAATTTCGCTCAGGCGTTGGCTTGAGTGCCTATTCAAATGACTTTACAGATTATTACTTTGGCATTTCAGACGCAGAAGCATTGGATACACGCCCAGCATATAACCCAGATACCTCTTACAGCCTTATTTTTGAATTTCACGCAGAATACCCCATCAATAGGCACTGGGTATTTTTAACTGGCTGGCTATCAACTTGGTTTTCAAATGATATCCACCAAAGCCCTATTATCTCTCAAGAATATCAGCATAAAGCCAAGGTAGGCGTGCGTTATGTTTTCTAAGTATTACTTGTGCTTTATCTTCTTGGTGTCAGGGCCCTTATTCGCCAAGCAGCAGTTAGAAGCTGATCAGACAACCGAAAGTGCACTAGTTGCACTACCAGATACCTGTGTAGCGCTGCGTGAAGGCAGAAATTGTTATGCCGAAGTTGATATTACATGGCACCAGCAGCAAGTTGGTAATTACTGCTTACGTAACGCACAAAGCAAGCACATAATGCAATGCTGGTTAATGCAACAAAAGGGCTTATTTAGATACCAATTTGATTCAGCAGAAACCATAGGTTTTGAACTTATAAGTAGTGATAACGGTAAGGTTGTTGCAAGCACTGAAATACAATTACAGTGGGTCTATCAAAATCGTCAGAAGAAACGTCGTTGGCGACTGTTCTAAGCAGGAGTAAAAAATGGAACATTACGGAACTATCTTATTAGTAGAAGATGATATCTCGCTCGCCAACTGGGTTGCGGAATACTTAATTGAGCAAGGCTATCAAACGACTATATGCCAACGCGGTGACCTAGTAGTTGAGCAAGTACGTAAAACAAATCCAGACTTAGTGTTGTTAGATATTATGCTACCAGGTCAAGATGGTATTAGTGTGTGTCGCGATTTAAGGCATTTTTATCAAGCTCCGATTATTATGCTAACTGCACGTGATGATGAAATGGATGAAGTTATAGGCCTCGAAGTGGGTGCCAGCGACTATATGATGAAACCAGTTCGCCCTCGCGCTTTATTAGCACGTATTAAAGCTGCACTTCGTTCTAAAACCGACACGCATGAAGCTGCAAACTCTGAACTTATAAGTGTTGGTAAATTATCAATTAACACTGAATCACGCACGGTTTACTTGGCTAACGACGAGGTACATATTTCAAGCGCTGAATATTTACTGCTAAACTATTTAGCAAGCAATGCAGGTCAGGTGGTATCTCGTGATGCGGTGTTTAAGGCAACGAAAGGCCGAGAGTATGATGGCTTGGACAGAAGTGTAGATGTACTCATTTCCTCATTAAGAAAAAAATTTAATGATGACCCACAGCACCCTGAAAAAATTAAAACCATTTGGGGCAAAGGCTATTTACTTGTTGCCACTGCTTGGCAATAACGACTAGCGCCTGTGAAAAAGTTTTATATTTCGCTACTTGGTAGCGCTTTGCTTTCAATCATTGTTTTGGGCTGGCTAATTGATGCTTTTAGCCAACAAACCCAGGCACCTCAGGATGTGTTTTCTAGCGAAACGAAAATGATCAAAGGTTTTGCAAAGCAACTGGCTAAACTTGACGCGAAGCAACGAGAGCACGCTATTGCAGAGTTTAATCAAGACTTTTCTGTACAACTTGAGTATCGACCAACCCAATCCCTTGCGCTGCCTTACTCATTATTAGCTCAAATAACTCAGCCAAGTGGTCTCATTCTAGAAGATCAGCAAGGCTATTATTTGCTTTACAGTGAAGCAGCCCTTGATACTCATCATATAAAAATGCGACTAGACAAAGACTTAACTCATGAACAAGGTAACGATGTATTACTTACCTTGTTATTCTACACTGGGTTATGTGTATTTATGGGCTTCATTATTGCACCACTTGCAAAGCGTTTAAGCGTATTAAACGAGGCGGCACAACGCTTTGCAAAAGGTGATTTAAAAAGTCGCATTCAATTATCACACTTTACTTATATCAAAGATGTTGAACTGACATTTAACCGCATGGCAAACCAAATAGAAAAACTCCTTGATGAGAATAAGTTAATGGCATCGAGCTTATCTCATGATATTCGCACACCTATAGCTTGTTTACGATTTGGTTTAGAAGCGGCACAAGACTGTCCAAGTGAAGAAAAGCGCCTTGAATATCTTGCACGCATGGAAAACGACTTAGATCAAATGGAGTCTATGTTAAAAAGTTATCTGGCATTTGCAACACTTGAGCAAAAATCTAATCAGCTAACGTTTAACCACTCTGATCTGCAAACTTATATTCTAACTTTAATTCATCAAATAGAACCTAAGCTTGAGCAACGCGGTTTACGAATCAGTCACCGAGTTAAAGTTGGTGATATTTGTGCTGATTTACACTGGTTAGCACGCGCCATTGTTAATCTATTAAGTAATGCCTGTGACTTTGCAGAGTCTGAAATTTCAATCAGTGCAACCAGTACTAATGAGTGCATCACTATAAGTATTGAAGATGACGGCCCTGGTGTGAGCGAACAAAATTGGCAAAAAGTATTTAGCCCATTCTTTCAAGAACAAACGCACCGTAATCGCGATGGAGAAAGCTACGGGCTAGGTCTTGCTATCGTGGCTAAAGTCGCTGATTGGCACCACGGCACGGTCGAAGTATCAAAAAGTAAGCAGCTAGGTGGCGCCTGTTTTAGCATAACAATCCAAAATAAAAGCCAATAAACATGTTTCATTTGTGTTAATTGTTTCGTATTGTAATGCGCAATTGCACGAATTCTACGCTGACAACTCGCACACAACGAAGAACAACGAAAATGCGGATGATTAACCCTTTTTATTTAGTGTTAATTCGAGTAGATTGTCAGCGCCGTCACAAATAGAGAAGTAACAATAATATGAGCGCATCACGTGGGGAGTTCAGCTCCCGCTTTGGATTTATTATGGCTGCAGCAGGCTCTGCTGTTGGCTTAGGAAATATTTGGGGTTTCCCAACACAAACTGCAAGTAATGGCGGTGCCGCGTTTTTAGTGGCTTATTTAGTGTTAGCATTTTGTCTTGCTTATCCTGCTTTAATGGCTGAGTTAGTAATTGGTCGTCATGGTCAAGCTAATGCCGTCACTTCACTTCGAAAAGTAACGAATCAAGCATGGCAAAAGAAGTTCGCCTTCGTGGTGGGTTTTGGCGGTATTATTTGTGCGGGTCTCATCTTAAGCTTCTATGCGATTGTGGCTGGCTGGATGCTGAGTGCAACCCTCGAACCCGTTGCGCAGTTAGCAAGTCAAGAGCAAGCTAGCACTTGGCTAAGTGAGCAATCACTATCAAGAAATCTTATATTTACTGCTGCATTCATAATTCTAACCGTTGCTATTATTTCAAAAGGTGTAGAAAACGGCATTGAAAAATGGTCAAAACGTTTAATGCCAGCCCTGCTAGGCATCTTATTCATGCTGATCATTTATGTAATGACTCAAGATGGCGCAATGGCAGGCCTAAAAGCCTACTTAGTGCCTGATTTTTCATCAATTTTAAACCCTGAACTATTAGTTAATGCATTAGGGCAAGCATTTTTCTCACTGTCGCTTGGTACCAGCGTAATGATTATCTACGGCTCATACATAAGCAAAAAAGAGAATTTAGTATCGCTAGGTGCGTATGTTACTTTAATCGATGTGTTCATTGCCTTTGTAGCTGGTTTATTGATTATTCCAGCTATGTATGTTGCACAAGCGCAAGGCGTACAAATTTTTTCTGCTGAAGGTGCCCTACTTTCTGAAGATACCTTGGTATTCCAAGTGCTACCAGCATTATTCACTAGCATGGGTGATGTAGGTATTTTTGTTGGCTTTGCTTTTTTTGCTTTAATGAGTATTGCCGCATTAACGTCATCAATCTCGATGCTAGAAGCACCTGTTTCTTATGCAGTTGAGCGCTTTGCTTTGAAACGTGTTCAAGCTACTTGGATCATCGGTGGTATCATTGCACTCGTTAGTTTCACAATCGTATTTAACCTAAGCACGTTATTTGGTTTTGTAATTACTTTAACCACTAAGATTGGGCAGCCTATTCTAGGCTTAATGTGTTGTATTTTTGTCGGTTGGATTTGGCATCGTGCGTCTTTACTAAAAGAAATTCAACAAGGATGCCCAGAAGCTGCAAACAGCTTCTTCTGGAAAGTATGGCCATGGTACATTAAGTTCATTTGTCCACTTGCCATTGCATTGGTATTTGCTAACTCATTATTAAATTAACAAATTACGGAGGTAGCCATTTGGCTACCTCAAACACATATCCTGGTGTGGAATGCCATCTTCTAAATAATCATCCCCCACATTTACAAAGTCAAATTGCTGATAAAACCCGGTTAAATAGCACTGAGCACCAATCATGATCGCTTTATCTGGCCAATGTTTTTTACAAGTATCTATCGCGGTTTGCACAAGTTTAGTTGCCAACCCATCACCACGAAATTGCTCTGCAACCAGCACTCGACCAAATGCGCTAAATTGCTCATTCTTTTTATAGCAACGTGCATAGGCAGCTACCTGCTGAGCTTTAAACAAAAATATATGCTGAGTAAGCTCATTGTTATCAACTTCGTCAATTTCTGGGTAAGGACAGGTTTGCTCTACAACAAATACATCAACCCGCGCCCGTAAAATGGCGAATAACTCATCTTTACTGAGTTCGCTATAACTTTTAATAGAAAACATAACGCTCCTTTATGAAGACAAAAAACCCAGCCGTAGCTGGGTTTTAACTAACTAGCCAATAGTTAGTCTTTAAGCAAATAATCGTTCTAGCTGATCACATAGCTGTGACAGATTTACATGATCATGTTCAATGGTTAAATCTACATAACCATCCCCTCTGAAGGCGCGATCAAGTTCGATTAATACATGTGTTTTATGCGCTTCAGGCACAAACGACAACTCAACCTCTTGTAAACCAAAGAGGCTACGGCTATTTGGGCGATATTCTAATTCTTGATAACAACCAGAGTGTGATTGAAAAGTGGGAGCCCTTAAGAAGCCTTTTTCTACATCCGCTTTTACTAGACTGAAGCCCAGTCGATCCATCGCTTCCATAAACGTGCTTACAGCGTCATTAGGATAAATATGCAATGCATCACGGTCTGTTGGATCAAGCGCTAAATCAATGTCTAAGCCAGTTTCAAGCCAAACATGCGATTGGTTATAACCAGCATTAATTTCGGTGATCGGTGTCTCAGAATGAAGGCGAGCTTCAAATGGAATATGTTTTTCAACACCCGCTGCAATTGTGCCTATATCTGTAATACGCCATTTTTCAATAACATGGTTTGTGAAATACTCACCATCTTCGCCATCGACTTTTACACGTGTCATAAGTGCTAGGTCTAAACCCGATATTTCTTGGTCCACATCGCCACCTTTGATGACAATAACGGCATTAAACTTTTGACCCGGTTGTAAATGCTCTGTCTCGAGTACAGTGTCAACTTTTGCTGCACCAATACCTACTGATGCAAGGATTTTCTTAAACATCTATTCTCCTTAAGCCAGCTTCTAACCTATGGCTTAAATTCCTTTGTTAATGCATCTTAACCACAATTAAAAGCTAATGTCAGCGAAAAAATGATGCTTTTGCCGGATTAATCAATAAATCATGTATAAGTGCTTATTTTTTGAACTCCTATTACTCGTTGTTGTTTTCCAACTACGAATATTTCGCTACACTTCAAACAAATGAAGTTAAAAGAACAATTATGGAACTAATCTACTTTGCTACCGCGTTCGTTTGTGGCTTTGCTGTTTACCAGTTAAAGCTGCCTCCTCTTATCGGCTTTTTATTAGCGGGTTTTGCACTCAACCTATATGGATATAAGACAACCGAGCTGCTAAATACCTTGGCAAGTCTTGGTGTTACTTTGTTATTGTTTAGCATTGGTCTTAAACTCAAAGTATCTAACCTAATGAAGCCACAAGTATGGGCGCCAGCCTCAATGCATATTGTTTTGAGTAGCACGCTGTTTAGTGGTTTTATGTTGTTATTAGGTGCCTTAGCACTACCTTTATTTAATGAGCTGACTTGGCAAAGTGCATTATTAGTCGGCTTTGCCTTTAGCTTCTCAAGCACCGTATTTGCAGTAAAAGTACTTGAAGAGCGCGGTGAAATGGCAAGCCTTCATGGTAAAATTGCTATTGGTATCTTAGTTATGCAAGATATCTTTGCGGTTATCTTCTTAGCCATCAGTACAGGTAAAGCCCCAAATATTTGGGCACTGGCATTATTAGTCGGCTTACCAGTTTTAAGACCTGTGATGTTTTGGGTATTAAACCGCTCAAAGCACGGTGAATTATTGCCGCTGTTTGGTTTTTTCTTTGCACTTATTATTGGCTATCAGGCTTTTGAATTCGCGGGCCTTAAGGGTGATTTAGGCGCTTTGATCATTGGTATGATGTTCGCTTCACATAAAAAAGCTGGTGAGTTATCAAAGTCGTTACTTAATTTAAAAGACGTATTATTAGTCGGCTTTTTCTTAAATATTGGCTTGAATGCAGAACTGACAACTCATGCAGTGATCGTTGCAATCATCATTATATTAGTCTTACCATTAAAAGTTGCTCTTTATTATGTGCTAACAAACACATTCAAATTACGTGCTCGTACTTCTTTGTTAAGTGCCTTCAGCTTAGCTAATTATAGTGAGTTTGGCTTAATTGTGTGTGCTGTTGCCGCCACCAGTAATATGATCACCTCTGAGTGGTTGGCAGTGATGGCTATTGCTGTGTCGATCACCTTTATTTTAGCTTCGCCATTAAATAAGCGCTCAAATGAAGTTTATGTGAAAATTGAACATTGGCTGCTTAAATTTGAAAGTGATAGTCGTCTTGCTGAAGAGCTGCCCGTAAACCTTAATGATACAAAAATTGTTATATTTGGCATGGGTCGCATTGGTACAGGTGCTTATGAAACAATCAGCCAAACCCATCCAAATCTTGTCGCAGGTATTGATATAAAGCCTGATGTTGTTGATAAACACATCAAACGCGGTCGCCGTGTATTGCTTGCAGACGCCACTGACCCTGATTTCTGGCAGCGTGTAAATCACTCACATGTAGGGATGGTGATGCTTGCGATGCCGAAGCATATGCAAAATATTTTTGCTTTAGAGCAACTTCGTGCTTCTGGCTATGAAGGTCAGGTTACTGCTATCGCAAACTACCCAGATCAGCAAAAAGAACTAGAAGATATGGGGGTTGACTCGACATATAACTTCTATTTAGAAGCTGGTAGTGGCTTCGCTGAGCATGTAAAACAAAAACTTTTCTCTTAATGTAAAAAAAAATTATCAGTACCTCCAGATGGTACTGATAATTATTTTCACTGTATTCAGTTAGTTGGCTAACTAGTTTTCTTTCCTCAACAACCCCGTCCCCACATTGGGTTAAGCCTATTTACAAAGCTTTACATCCAGATTAGCAATCAGGCTAAAAAAAAGAGTAGAATTAATTCTAAGGTGCTTAGCTAAGTATCTATTTTTAACACAAAAAAGTTTAGCCATGTTGTGATTTCGTTATCTCAAATACAGCGCGGTTAGATTGATTGAGGTTGTTTAAATGAAAAATAAGTTTACCAACGAGTTTTTAGCAAATACGGATGATGCACGTGGTGGGAAACTTTCAGATATTCAGCAGCAACTTGATGAGTTACAAAATAACGGCATGACTGCTTTGGATATTAGAACCGTGCTATTCAACAAGATGCTCGATGTATATCAAGTACCTAGTGATCATTTTCTTCGTGACTGTGAAACACCTGAACGAATCGACGACCCAGCTATTGCCCTCAAGCTAAATAAGCTTGGCTTTACGAAAAAGCGTCGTAACCAACTACACTAATACGCCGTAATTAATTTAGTGGCTGTTATTCTGAGGGCCTACATCCCTCACTAAATAGGCTGTTTCTTGCCCGTCACAGCCTATTTTCTCTCCCCTTTTTACCGTATCATCTAGCTTTAATATTTCTTTGAGATAAAGATGGATACAGCTCAACTCAAACGCGCCATAAATACTAAGATGCCATTTGGAAAGTATGCTGGTCGCCCTTTATTATTGCTGCCAGAGCCTTATTTGGTGTGGTTTAAACAACAAGGATTTCCTGATTCCCAGTTAGGTGCACAACTAGCGATGATGTATGAAGTGAAGCTCAATGGCCTAGAAAAAATGCTAATGCCATTATTAGATGAAAAATAATTAACCTTTTTTCGAACTTTTATAATTAAGTGCGGTCTATTACTTTGCTACTTGTTTATTTTTGGTTTTAATCTTTAAAAAGCGCCTTAGGCGCTTTTTTTATGCCTGCAAAAATACCTTTAATCTAAGGCTTAATTAGTCTTGAACAAGCGAATGACAAATTTTGCTCCACCTAATGGTGAATCACACACTTCAGACTGCCCTTGATGCCAACTGACAATTTTAGCGACAATTGCAAGACCTAACCCAAAGCCACCTGTTTTCTTATCACGGCTTTTATCTAAACGAGTAAATGGCTTAAAAATACTTTGCCACTCAGATTTAGCGATCCCTGGACCATCGTCTTCAACACTAATTTGTATCGAATCACCTAACTCTTCAAGGCTCACATGAATTTTGTGGTTTGCGTATTTTTGTGCATTGCCTAATAGGTTTTGAATACAACGCGCCATAAAATGCTCGTCACACTCGTAGTAAAGCTGCTTAGGTGCACTCACTGCTACCTCAATGTCAGTAGCAAATTCGAGCTTATTCACCACACTGTTGATAAGCGCAGTAAGGTCACAAGAACGTGGTTTTAAACTCGGTTGATGTGAATCAAGCCGCGCATATTCCAGCATTTCGGAAACTAATGCCTCAAGCTCTGCAATATCAGCCTGCATGTTATCAATGTAAGTATAAGATTTTTCATTCTCAACTTGCTCTTCAAGCATAGCAATTGCAAACTTTAAACGAGCAAGTGGCGTTCTAAACTCATGAGAAACAGAAGAAGTAAGCTCTTGCTGTGCTGCTAGAAGGTATTGGATACGCTCTTGCATCGCATTGAGTGTATCTGTGATTGGCAGGAAAAAGGATTTGGAAGCGTCTTGTAGTTCGAAGTCTTGCGCTCCTCCTACAGCTTCACAGGCAAGTGTGAGTTTATTAAAATCTCGCCATAGTAATAAGCTCCATAGCCCAATAGGCAAACCAATTACTGTTAATAATAAAAAGTAAGGCCAAACTGAGCTAAAATTTGGGTTTTCAACAGAAAGTGGACCTACTTGCAAAAGCTGTGTGTCGTTGATAGCAATATACCAAACCACCTTTTGCTCTTTATTAAACAAATACAGATGATGATCATTTTTGAGCTGTGATTTTAAATCATCTGGTAAAGCAAGGTCTGAGAGATTAATCAATTCGCTTTCATACTCTCGTTCTAGCGAAGCTAAACCATTATCCGTTTGGCTTAATAGCCATAGAGATTTACCAAATTCTTGGTCGAGGGCTATTTGTTGTTGAGTTTCTTCGTAGGGCCATAACTGTTCTATGACCCCACTAACAAGAAACAGAGAAACTATTATATAAAGATATAAGCTTGCAAATAGTTTCCCCATTAATGTTTACATATCCCATGCATCAGATACAAAGAGGTAACCTTGTCCCCAAACTGTTTTAATTCGGTATGGTTTATCACTGTTATCACCTAGCTTCTTGCGGATACGTGATACGCGTACATCAACTGTACGGTCTAAGCCATCATACTGACGGCCAATCATATGCTGGTGCACATGTTCACGGCTTAACACTTCACCTGCATTTGATGCGAGTAACCAAAGTAGCTCAAATTCATGGGAAGTCAGTGTAATTTCACTGCCTTTTAGTGTAACGATGCGGCTAGTTTTATCAATAGTTAAATCACCAAAACTAAGCTCTTCAGGTGCTTTGTTAGTAGCTTGTCCACGACGTAATAACGCATTAATACGCGCTAATAATACACGAGGCTCAGCAGGCTTGATTACATAATCATCTGCGCCGAGCTCCAAACCAATCACTTGGTCAAAGTCTTCACCTTTTGCTGTTAACATTAAAATAGGTAAGCTGAATTTATCACGAACCTGACGACACACACTAAAGCCGTCTTTACCTGGTAACATGACATCTAAAATCATTAGATCAACAGGGTTGTTTTCAAGGTATTCAAATACTTCATCGCCGCGTTCAAGGACCGCAACATCCAACCCATTATGCTGAAGGTAATCACGTGTTAACTGCTGTAAGCCGAGATCATCTTCAACAAGTAAAATCTTTGCCATTGGTTGCTCCTAAATTAAAAAAAGCTCCACGGTGAGCGTAACCTACGCCTCGTTGTTTTTGCTTCGGTGCTTTGCACTTCGACTTTTGCTGTCGCAATTTTACTCCCCGTGTGCGGATTGACTAAGGAGTATATTGTTTCAATCTGAACCCGCGCTTTATGGCTGAAAACCCCTGAACTAGTGTCGTTCCAGCATTGAATTTTCTGATTATTTTGGTACAAACACAAATCTTGAGGCTGTTGACTTTGCCAACTCATTTTTAACTCAAGATCACAAAATTCGTGCTGTTGTAATACAACGCACACTTTTGGTGTGATATCAAACTGAGTCGCTTGTGCATAGCTTGGGGAAGCCCAAATAACAGCAACAAACACACACAGACTAAAAGCAAAATACTTCATATTAAAAAATATGATTGAATCCTATAAATGCAGTCATCGAGTACGTGTGTTCAAAAAGCGGACTGTCATCCACGGCTGAGTAGTCATAATATGCTAAATGAAAACGAAGAGAGTTAGCCTCACTCAGGGGCCAACGGGCGTCGATTTTAGCATAAGGTTGCCAGCTACTGCCAACATCAATTTCCCCATATGAGGACTCTTCTGCCGATAAACCATAAAAATAATCATTTAGTCTGGCTGATTTGTACCAGATCCCTAGGCTAGGTGCGACCGATAAGTTTCCTATACGGTGATGTGATTGCCATTGTAAAGTACTACGCAAACCGTTATAAACTCCGGAAACATCGGTCAACGCTTGTACAGAGATAACATGATTATTTCGAATATAGTGATAACTTAAGCCAGCATCTAAAGCCCAGCGTCTTTTTTTAATATCGCTTGTAGATACAGACTTTTCTGCCAGTTCATTACTGGTGGTCGATTCAACAATAAAACTATTTGATGTTTGCAGTGCAAATATATTACTTGGATGGAAATCTATAAAGAAACGCGTCTCAGGGTTGAACTCAGTAACAAAGTTAACGACGTGACTATCACTCTCTTGTAATGAATAACCTAAACGGCCATTATCAAAGAACCATTTTTCACCATAAAAAGCGATTTCAGGCAGCACGAGCAAAGGTAAGTTATCACCTCCATGAAGTGGATTCGTGATCACCCCCGCACCTGTATTAATACTTAGATGCCATTGCTGGGTATCAATCTGTTGATTTGCCACACGGCTTTCACGTTCAGTGCGCGTTGAGTCATCAGCGCTTGCTTGACTCACTAGCATGCCAAATATGGCATAAACCAGTGCGCACATCCTGATCGTTTGAGATTTCATTGTTATTTTACGACCAAAGAAATTTATGCAATAAAAGCATAATATCAAGATGTGAACAAACTGTCGTTGCAAGGTTACAACTATTCACAAATTTGATACATATATCGATTAAGTTTGTTACTCTTCGACGATTTCTATGCGATTGCGACCATGCTCTTTTGCTAAATAAAGCGCTTTATCAGCTTTAGCAATCAGTTGTTCCGGTTTACTATTTTTAGCTTTAATAGCAATACCAAAGCTTGCTGTCACTTGGCTTAACACCTTGTCAGATTTAGGATTTTTAATTTGTAGTTTAGTAACAGCCTGACGTAGTTGCTGGGTAAAGTTAGTCATATCACTAATGCTGGCAAACTGAGCCGTGAAACAAAACTCTTCGCCACCATAACGATAAGCTTGGCCAACACTTGAAACATGCTTAAGTAGTTTTGCTGAAACAGCTCGTAAAACTTGATCTCCTTTTTGGTGACCAAAGGTGTCGTTAAACTGTTTAAAGTGATCGATATCGACCATTGTAAGCACGGCGACTTCAGCTAAATTATTAGTTTGGCAAAATCGCGTTATATCTTCATCAAACTTACCACGATTATAAAGCCCAGTCAGAGGGTCTTTTTCAGCTTTATTTCTTGACCTAACAAGCTCTTGCTTTAGCTCTGTAATTTCGGAGTACGCCATAGCGAGTTGGTTTTGAAAATCTTGCGCACGGCTTTGCAAAGCTGCCGACTCATCACTTAAACGCTCTACACAATCAAGTACATCATCAAAGCCACTTTCTTGGCTTATATCAGCACTCGTTAGTGTTTCACGACACTCTTGCAGCGCCTGATTAAATTCAGTTGAGTAACTTAGTGCTTCGTTAATATCTTGATGTACCTTGCCAACAACATCGTTAAAGCCGCTAGAGAGCTGATAAAATAGTGCCAAGTCATCCCGAGATAAGTACTTATCGAAAAGCCGCTTTGCCTGCTCATGACTACAAGTATTGTGTTGTTTAATAATACTATCGAGCTCTTTACTTAACTTTTGGTTTTTATCACTCACATAGCAATACCAAAGCGCATAATTAAGCGGCGTAATTGGCATCTTGTATTTTACCATTAGAGGAATTGCGAGCTTCAGACAATGGCTCGAGTAGCTTAAAGAGTGGTCGGCTTGCGCTGAGAGTATCATGAGTCTAGGCCATGAAAATTTTTATTATTTCAATTAAGTTAACAACACCCAAAGAAAAATCAATGAAAAAGGATTTTGACAGACTAAAACCAGTAAAAACCACGAAAAAACTTTACAAAAACCAATACTAAATAACTAATTAAAGTGTGCGGTTGTATCTATGTAAAAGTTTAAATTAAAGTCAAAGCCACTAGTTATTAAGTTAAATTGCTTGCTGGGTAAGCGATTGAGCAATACTCCAAATCGCGTTGAGTGCAGGATCATGACGCTCTTTATTTAGTACGGCTAGACCAATTTCGAAACCTGCAATAGTTTGTTCTGCATCACTAACAATTTGCACTTTATCTTTGAGCGGGCTGTTATCCAGTACTATTTTTGGCACCATAGCAATACCTAAACCTAGACTCACCATAGAGACCATAGCTTCATGACCTGCAACCTGCGCATATATACGGCCATGAATATTCTTTTTACGCCACCACTGCTCAAGACGCTGCCTTGATAAACCTTGCTCAGCAACAATAAATTCTAAATCTGACCAATCAATTTGCTCATTTGCTGACAGTTTTTCGCTGATCGGGCACACGATTTTTGGCGCAATCAATACTAGTGGCGAATAACCAACACTAGTAAAGGCAATTTGACCCGGTAGTTTTGTTGGTTTAGCAGCAATTGCCATATCTTCATGACCATCTAAAACACGATTTATTGCTAATGCAGGGTCACCAGTATTCAAAGTAATTTCAATATATGGGTGCTGCATACGCAGTTGTTCAAGTATTTGATGTAAAAAACTATATGAGGCAGTTACAGAGCAATAAATACTGACATTGCCATAAACATGCTGTTGCGGCTCTTGTACATTAGCTTTAAAACGATGCCAGTTAGCAAGCGTCGCATTAGCGTACTCAATAAATGACTCACCCTCGCGGGTTAATTTTACGGTGCGATTATCCCGATTAAATAACACCACCCCAACCTCTTCTTCGAGTTGCTTGATGTTCCGACTCAAGGTTGGCGCACTGATATGGCAAAGCTCACTGGCTCTTGCAAAGTGTAGCGTCTTTGCTAACGCCAAAAAGTAATTAAGATGTTTATGATCCATACCACCACCATTTCATTTTATGAAATACTTTAATTCAAATATATCATTTTACGCAAGGTAAAAAATTGCATAGTGTTAAGACATACAAAGAACACTACGTCGGTTCTTTGATTTTCTAACAAAATTGTATTTATAGGACACTAACAATGGCGAATTATTTTAATACTCTTCCTTTAAGAGAGCAGTTAGCGCAATTAGCGCAGTGTGAATTTATGGACCCAGCAGAGTTTGCTGATGGTGTAGACGCTTTAAAAGGGAAAAAACTCGTTATTGTCGGTTGTGGCGCACAAGGCCTTAACCAAGGTTTAAATTTACGTGACTCAGGTTTAGATGTTTCTTATACATTGCGTGAATCAGCTATTGCTGAGCGCCGTCAATCTTTCTTAAACGCATCTGAAAATGGTTTTACTGTAGGCACATATGAAGAGCTTATCCCAACAGCAGATGTAGTATTAAACCTAACACCTGATAAACAACATACCGCTGTTGTAAATGCTATTATGCCTTTAATGAAGCAAGGCGCAACGCTTGCTTACTCACATGGTTTCAATATTGTTGAAGAAGGCATGCAAATCCGTGAAGACTTAACGGTTATCATGGTTGCACCTAAGTGCCCTGGATCGGAAGTACGTGAAGAATATAAGCGTGGCTTTGGTGTACCAACATTGATTGCGGTTCACCCAGAAAATGATCCTCAAGGCCATGGCCTAGCTCAAGCTAAAGCTTATGCAGCTGGTACCGGTGGTCATCGTGCTGGCGTATTAAAATCATCATTCATTGCGGAAGTTAAATCTGACTTGATGGGTGAGCAAACGATTCTATGCGGTATGCTACAAACCGGTTCATTACTATGCTTCGACAAAATGGTTGAAAAAGGTATTGATGCAAGCTACGCGTCTAAACTAATCCAATACGGTTGGGAAGTGATCACTGAAGCACTTAAGTATGGCGGTGTTACTAACATGCTTGACCGTTTATCAAATCCAGCAAAAGTAAAAGCATTTGAGTTAAGTGAAGAGCTTAAAACAATTATGCGTCCACTTTATAATAAGCATATGGATGACATCATTAGCGGTGAATTTTCTCGTGGCATGATGGCTGACTGGGCTGAAGATGACGCAAAATTACTAGCATGGCGCGCCGAAACAGCAGAAACCGCATTCGAGAAACAACAAAATACAGATCAAGAAATCAGCGAGCAAGCATTCTTCGATCAAGGTATTTTAATGGTTGCCATGGTTAAAGCAGGTGTTGAGTTGGCCTTCGAAACCATGACTGCGGCAGGTATCATCGCTGAATCTGCTTACTATGAATCACTACACGAAACGCCACTTATCGCGAATACCATTGCTCGTAAGAAGCTTTTCGAAATGAACCGAACTATTTCAGATACTGCAGAGTATGGCTGTTACTTATATAACCACGCGTGTTTACCGTTGCTGCAAGATTTTATGAAAAATATCGATACAGATGTAATTGGTAAAGGTCTTGATAGTGCTAGCAACCAAGTTGATAACCAAACCTTGATTGCCGTGAATAAAGCACTGCGCGAGCACCCGGTTGAAATTATTGGTAGCAAGCTACGTGGTTACATGTCAGCAATGAAGAAAATTGTTTAACCCTGGAAAGTAAGTTTCGCTTGTTAGAAACCAAGCCCAATTGCTTATATGCTTTGGGCTTTTTTTTTGTCCCTACATTGATTCGTCATCTATAAAGTGTATGCTAAAATTACTGACTTAAATGTTGTAAACTAAGACACTTTCATGGCGTTAAATCAACTCACCATTACTAAAAAAATTACACTGCTTGGCAGTTCTATCGCCCTAATTGTTGCTGCGTTAATCGGCGCAACGGCTATATATAGTGCAAAACAAATCATTGAACAACGAATGATTGAATCTGAACTACCTAGCAAATTGCAAGCAATTGATAATTATATTACTCATGATATAAATCAAATGATCAGTGCGGCAGAGCAGCTATCTAGTAACGAATTTGTATTAGAATGGGCTCGCTCAGGTAATACTGATGACAAGACTTTGCTTAAAGAGCTCAACCGCCTTGTTAAGCAATACGACTTAGCAACTGCTTCGTGGGCTAATCGAGAAACTGCACAATATTGGAACCAAGATGGCTTTTTGCGAGTTTTAACCAAAGAGCAGGATGGCTGGTTTTATGCGTTTACCAACACTACACAGCCTTTTTCAATCAGTATCTATCAAGAATCACCCACTGATGTAAAAATGTTTGTAAATCACCAGCAAACCAATGGGATTGGTTTAGCAGGCCTTGCAAAAAGTATTGACGATATGCAAGCAATGTTACAGCGTTTTAAAATTGAAGAGACTGGTTTTGTTTACATTGCCGATAAAAACGGCCTAATTCAGCTTCATAAAGACGAGAGCAAAGTCGCCAAAGCTAAATTAGATGACGTTTATAAAACTGCTATCACTCGTTCTCTGTTAACTCAAAGTGAATTCAATTTACAGGAAATCGATCTTGATGGTGAAGCGACATTAGTAGCCGCAAGCCCAATCCAAAACACAGATTTATTTGTCATTGCCCAAGTACCTAAGCACGAAGTATTTTCTAGCATCCAAGTTTTACAATGGCAAATTATCAGCTTTGCAATTGTTATTGCCCTCATTGCAAGTTTTGCAGGGCTGGTGCTGGCACGTACACTATCATCGCCGCTGTCTAAAATGGCAGAGTTGTTTACTCGTTTAGGCTCAGGTGATGCAAATTTAGCTTATCGTTTGCCAGCTTCCGAACAACCTGAACTCGCTAACTTGTCAGCAGGCTTTAACCAATTCATCTCTAAGATTGAGACTGCTATCAGCCAAGTTGCCCAAGAAAGTAGTGAAATAAGACAAAGCGCTGATCATGTGTTTAAGCAAGCACAGAAGAACTCTGAAGCGCTAGATAATCAAAAAGAACAAACAATTTCGGTCGCAGCAGCGATTAATGAAATGGGTGCGACAGTGCAAGAAATTGCCTCAAGCGCAGCTAATACGGCTAAACTCACTGAAAACAGTAAACAAAATACCGAACAAAGTCATACTCAGGTAACACAAAGCAAAGAAGCAATTATAGAACTTGCATGCGATATCGATAACATCACTGAGCAAGTAAACGAGCTTGCAAATAAAACGCAAGCTATCGCCAGTATTGTTGACTCTATCAGAGGTATTTCTGAGCAAACTAACCTATTAGCACTTAATGCGGCGATTGAGTCAGCTCGTGCTGGTGAGCATGGTCGCGGTTTTGCAGTTGTAGCCGATGAAGTAAGAGCATTAGCAAACCGTACTTCACAATCAACAACTGAAATTCAAACGATGATCAGTGAACTAACGAATACGTCTGATCTAGTGGTTAATCATATCAATCACTCGAAATCACAAGCACAGTTAAGCGTTGATGCAATGCAAAGTTCAGTTGAATTGCTCAATGCCATTAACGATGCTGCCAATGAAATAAACGATATGGCGACCTTAATAGCGACTGCTACCGAAGAGCAAAGTAACGTAGTGGCAGATGTGGGCCGTAACATTGAGCAAATAAGCGATATTAGTGACAACGTAATGCGTGAACAAATCGACAGTGAACAAGCAATCAAAGATTTAGCAAACAGTGCTCAAACTCTTGATGACCTTGTTGCGACCTTCGATAAACGCTGACACGTTTTGTAACAGTTAACCCTGACCCTTTTTCATTCACGGCCTATACTTAAATGGTATTAGGCCAAGAATTAAGAGGGTCAGATGAAATTACCTAGCATTGTTTTAGCCTCAAGCTTTTGCTTATTAACAGCGTGTAGTAGTACAGAAAATAACACCGCTCCCCCACCACTTGCTTTGACGCAAAGTAATACGTTTACTCAAACCTCAGTTGAAACTCAACAAGAGATTTTTGCATTAAATGAACATGTAAAAGAGCAACTTGATAGTACCTTTCCAAAAGACAGCCGTTCATTGCAAAGCACTAAACGTTTGCTCAAGTTCCTTTTGCAAAATGGTGATGCGTCTTTATCTTATCAATCTGGTGCTACCTTAACGGCTAATCAAGCCTACTCAAATTTAAACGCAAATTGTTTATCGTTATCGATTTTAGCCTACAGTCTTGCTGAGTATCTCGGCCTTGAAGGACAATTTCAAAAAGTACATATTCCAGAATATTGGGCACTTGATAATGGCTTTAATTTACTCACAGGCCATATCAACTTAAAAGTAAGTGAGGCCCAAAAGCTCGTGGTAAATAGAAAAGTCATTTACCCAGAAGAGCGCTCTTTAGTGATAGATTTTGACCCAAACAGCCGCCAAGAAGCGTTTAAAACCAGCAACATCAATAAAGCACGTATTACAGCAATGTTTTATAACAATAAAGGCGCAGCTGCGATGCTAAAACATGATTATGATACTGCTTTTAGCTATTACAAAGCAGCTGTTAATATTGATAGCAACTACTCAGGTGCTTGGGGTAACCTTGGGGTATTGTTCAGATTAACAGATGACTATCCAAGAGCTGAAACAGCCTACCAATACGCGATTAGTTTAGATCCAGATAACAACACCGCATTAGGCAATTTAGCCAGACTCTATAATCTGACCAATCGCGAAGAGCAAGGCCAGGCGATATTAGCCAAGCTTGATAATAAGCGCCAAGCAAACCCCTATTATCACATTTCTTTAGGTAATGATGCTTACACGACCGCCCGTTATCAAGATGCAATAAAGCACTACAAAAAAGCCCGTGACTTAAACCCAACCCTGCATGATACTGATTTTGGTTTAGCGAGAACCTATTATCAATTAGGTGACCTAAAGCTCGCTAAAAAGTACTTAACTATGGCAAACAATAAAGCAGACTTTGATCATGATAAACAGCGTTACGAAAGTAAGTTACAAGCGCTTCGCTCGCATACTGCAAAGCTTATTGATTACCGCTAGTGCTACACTAAGCACTGCGCAAGCTTTTGCCAGTACAGATTTAGAACGAGACGTCATAACGCTAACATCGGCTCAATTTGCTGGGCGAAAAACGGCGACTCAAGGCGCTCAGTTAGCCGCCCACTTTATAAAAGAGCGCTTTATTGCTCATGGCTATTCTGTTGATGATCAAGTATTTACTTATCAGTCAGGGCTCTTTGGCAAGGCTACTGGGCGGAACATTATTGCGACTAAAAATAGCCACTGTGAGAAGTGTAAAAAAGTAATTTTTACCGCTCATTACGATCATTTAGGGCAAAAAGGTAATCGGCTCTACCCAGGTGCGAACGACAATGCCAGCGGCGTTGCCGCTTTACTTTATTTAGCTGAGCACTTTGCGCAAAGCCCTCTGCCCTATCAATTAGTTTTTGTTGCAACCGATGCAGAAGAAAATGGCCTACATGGTAGCGAGTACTTGGTATCGACACTTAATAAAGACGAAATCAAACTTAATATTAATTTAGATATGCTCGTTGTGAACCCCAGAAAACCGCGTATCTATGCATTTTTAGATAATCAATCATTAGCACATTATCAAGCTGACATTAAAATTCTATCTGATGAACAGTTAACCTTTATGGTAACTAGCTCGTCAGCGAGGCTAAATCGGTTATTTGATCTCAAAGTTGATTGGCGCAGAGCAAGCGACCATTATTCATTCGCTAAAGCGGGGATCCCTTATATTTACTTTGGTATAGGACATGACAAACACCACCACCAAAGCACAGACACGGCGGCGCACATCGACTTTACACTATTCGAATATGCCATAGCGAAAATAGCCCTATTTATTGAAAAGCTTCCAAGTTAGTTATTTAGGTAGCTCAGACGTTAAAACAAACTGTCTTTTTTGTGCTTTGCTGAGCTTTTTTACGCTTATTTCTAGTTTAGTTGCTTCACTACGGTTACCCACCTGCTGCTGATAGATAAGCGTTAGAGGCCCTTTTCCCTTAAGATTTTTAGCACCTTTTCCAGCTTGATGCTGAGCGAATCTTTTTTCAACATTGGTACTGATCCCTGTATACCAATGACCTAAACGTGTTTGCACTATATACAAATACCACATGACATCTGAGTTATCGCTGTTTTTTAAAGGCTGATGTAAACTTTTTGGGTTTGCAGTGGTCAAATTTGTGCCTCGTGGTTTTTAATCGCATTTCAGTAAAAACAATTACTGAAAAGGGTTTTACCTTCTGTGACTAATCGGTATCATGCAGTGTATAAAAAATAAGGATTCAAACAAATAATGCAGTCGTTTAAAACTTTTTCTTTTTGGTTAGTACTTACCCTTACTTTAAGTGCTACAGCAGGGTGTTCAAGCTGGGTTTACCGTATCAATATTCCTCAAGGTAACTTTTTAGAACAATCAGATGTAGATAAGCTACGTGTTAATATGACTCGCGAGCAAGTACTGTATGTTCTAGGCAAGCCAGTAGCAGAAGACTCTTTTGATAAAAATACGTGGCATTACCTGTATGTATTTAACATTGGCCGTAGCAACGAGCAACGTAAGTCACTCACTATTAACTTCGAAAATGATAAGCTTGTTTCGTTATCAGGTGACTACGAGCAACCTAGCGAATTTAATACGCCGCTTGAACAAGAGTAATCTTAATTCTAATTAATTAAGGGTAGCCTGAGCTACCCTTTTTTATGCCTTGTTTAGTGGCCTTCCGCCAGTCACTTTATTGGCACGTCCTTCTTCTTTGGCCTTTTCAGCTCGACGTCTGCGCGCATCCTTTGGATCAGCAATAAGAGGTCGATAAATCTCAATACGATCCCCTTCCTTTACTTCTTGATTAAGCTTACAGGTACGGTTCCAAATACCCAGTGTTAAGTTATTTGCGTCTATTTCAGGACACTTATTGATAATACCCGACTTAATCACCGCTTGCTCAGCTGTCGTGCCTATCGGCACTTCTACTAATAAACTGGTTGCCGTTGTAGGTAAAGCAAAAACTACTTCAACAGTTATCATGGACGAACTCCGTACACAGTTTTAGCACGCTGCGTAAATGCATTAACCATATTTTTAGCTACTTCGTTAAATACTTTTCCAAAAGCCAGTTCGATAAGTTTACTCGCAAATTCAAACTCAAGATGAAGCTGTACTTTGCACGCTTTATCGTCCAGCGGTAAAAATTGCCATTTACCTTGTAACTTTTTAAATGGGCCATCAACTAAGCGAAGTGCAACAGTTTGCTCATCAATAAACGTATTTTCGGTAGTAAACCACTTTTTTAAACCCGCTTTTGAGATCTCCAAACTGGCCGTCATGCCACTAGCTTGTTGCGTGATGATTTTAGCATCTGAGCAATTTGGCAAAAACTCTGGATAAGCATCAACATCATTCACTAAATCAAACATTTCTTTGCTGCTGTACATTACAAGCGCACTTTTTTCTATTTGCGGCATATTCACTCCCAACTTTGTCGGCGAATTTTAGCAAGCTTTGGCTATTTCCCCAAATTTTAGTAACACGAAAATATCCGCAAAGCCTTAAAAAAGCGATGTAAAAACGCTGTTTTTACGTATAATATGGGCCACTATGGCTAAGAAAAAATCATCTAAATCGACAAGTAATACCATCGCGCTTAACAAAAAAGCGCGCCATGAGTATTTTTTACACGATAAGTTCGAAGCAGGGGTTGAACTACAGGGCTGGGAAGTAAAAAGTATCCGAGCTGGTAAAGTAAACATCTCTGAGACTTATATTCATATTAAAAACGGCGAAGCATTTTTACTTGGCAGTCAAATTCAGCCTCTCAACAGTGCTTCTACTCACGTAATTTGCGATCCACTTCGTTATCGTAAGTTACTTTTAAATAAACGTGAAATCGATCGTCTTATCGGTGCAACAGAACGCGACGGGTTTTCACTAATCGCAACTGCAATGTACTGGAAAAAATGCTGGGTGAAGTTGGAGTTCCACCTTGCTAAAGGTAAAAAGATGCACGATAAACGTGAAGACGGAAAGAATAAAGATTGGGCACGAGAAAAAGAGCGCCTAATGAAACATAAAGCTTAATTTATGAAATGAGCCTAACTTTCGTGTTAGGCTCGTACCCCTTACAAACACTCACTTTTTACAAAAATATCAATACCCTCTCTAAAAAACCCATCCTTTTTTGCTATTCCAAATCAGTACGTTTACATGATATCAATCTTTACCGTGACAACTTCACAACTTTTTCACAATTACACAAGGATTGAAATTTATGAAGAACACCCACCGCTTTCTACAGCGACCTCTCTACGCATTTACTATTGCAGCACTAAGTGGCACAAGCTTTATGTCTATTGCTGCTGAGTCAGATGGAGCTGAAAAGGTCGAGCGTATTGAAGTTACAGGTTCTCGTATTAAACGTTCAGACATTGAAGGGCCATCACCGGTACAGTCAATAAGTCGTGCAGACATAGACAATATGGGCTACGACAACCTACAACAATTATTAGAACGTATGCCAGTTGCAGGTAATGGTACTTTCTCTACTCGCGGCAATAACCAAGACTCTACAGCTAATGGGGCTGCAGCGGTAAGTCTCAGAGGCTTAGGCTCTGATGCAACATTAGTACTTATTAATGGCCGTCGTGTTTCAATAAGTGCTTTTGCGGAAAGCATCACCAATTCATTTGTAGATATCAACTCGATTCCTGTTTCAGCGATTGAGCGTATCGATATTTTAAAAGATGGTGCATCAGCAATATATGGTTCTGATGCGGTTGCAGGTGTAGTTAATATCATCTTAAAAAAGGATATTAATGGTCTAGAAGTAAACCTTGGATATGGTGGTACTGATGGTCCTAACTACGAAGAAAAAACAGCAAGCCTCGTTTGGGGTACCAGTACAGAAAAAAGCAGCGCATCAATTATTATTGATTACTTTAACAACTCAGCACTCTCCTCTGATGAAATGGGCCGCCTAGGTACAGCAAACCAAGAACCATATGGTGGTATGGATTTCCGTTCATCGCGTGGTTTCCCAGGCTACTTTTATGTAGATGGTGAAAAAACCATTGATCCAGCATGCCCTGCAGAAAATGCGACAGCAAGTGGTAGTTGTTTATTTGACTATGGCCCGTATGGTTACGTAACCCCTGCATCTGAACGTGTTGGTGCTATTTCGCAGTTTGAATATAACTTTGATAATGGTATATCGGCATTTTTAGAAGTTGCAGTACAACACAATAGTTCGCAAGCAGCTGGTGCACCGACTCCGCTTGATGAAGATGCCGGCCTTACAGTGCCAGCAAACCACCCTAACAACCCGTTTGGCCAAGATATCGAAATTGGTCGCTACAGAACAGTAGATGCGGGCCCCCGTCAATGGGATATTGAATCAGATACACTTCGCTTTGTTGCGGGCCTAAAAGGCGAGATCAGTGACTGGAGCTGGGAAGCAGCCGTTCAAAAAGGTCGAAGTAAATCAATGCAAACAGGCGATAGAAGCCAAGGCTGGGTGCGTACTGATTTCTTACAACAAGAAATCGATGCGGGTAACTATAACCCTTTCGGTGGCACCTATAATGACCAAGCAGTTATTGACCGTATTACGACAAGCTTAGTTCGTCGTGGTGAGTCTCATATGACATCATTTGATGCAAATATCAGTGGTGAAGCATTTAGCTTTGGCGATGATGTGGTGATGATGGCTGCCGGTATTGAATACCGTGAAGAAGATGTGAGCGATATTCCAGACGATCAATTCCAGCGTGGTTTAATCTTTGGTACTGAGTCAGTATCAGCCGCTGCAGAACGCGACCAATATGCAGCTTATATTGAGTTTTCAATTCCTCTTGCTGAAAATTTAGAGCTACAATTAGCTGGTCGATACGATGACTACAGTGATTTTGGTTCAACAACAAACCCTAAAGTAGCTGTACGCTGGGCGCCAACAGACTCAATTACTGTTCGTGGTTCATGGGCACAAGGTTTCCGAGCACCTTCACTAGCACAGATTGGTTTAGGCCCTTCTGAAGAAAGCCAATTCTTCGTTGATACATACCGCTGTCAAGCGACAGGACTTGACTGTAATGCCCTTGATTACAATATCCAATTTGCGGGTAACCCTAACCTTGAAGCTGAAGAATCAGAGTCATGGAATGTTGGTTTCATATGGGCACCAACCGCTGAATTTGGTTTTGGTGTCGATGTATGGAGCATTACGCAAGATAACAAGATAGATGAACAAGAATTCGGCCCTATCTATGATAATAACTGTAACGATCAAAACAGCACGGTGTGTATGCGTTTAGCACCACAAAATGGTCAAAGTTTAGGTGTAATCCAAAAAGTTTACAGCACCTTTGAAAACGTTTCATCGCAAGAAGTATCGGGTGTTGATGTGTCGGCAAACTACACTCATGCTATGAACGATTACGGCTTCTTAAAATTCAATTTAGAATGGGCATACCAAAACGAATTTAAAAAAGATGGTCGCGATTACACAGGCGAGTACCGTTATCCTGAAAACCGTTGGATTTTCTCTACAAACTGGGAGATGGGTGATTTCAATACCAATGTAAATGTGAGCTACACTGGTGAGTTTGAAGATACACCAGACATCGACTTTGATGGAAACTTAGACTTTGATAGCAACACATCACGTATGGTTGATTCGCAAACACTGGTTGATTTACAGACTGCGTATAACTTCTCAGATAAAATCAAACTATCTGTGGGTGTGAATAACGTGTTTGATGAAGATCCTCCGTTTGCAATCGGTGATGGTGATGGCGACTTATATGGCTATGTGTCGAGCGTACATAACCCACGTGGTCGTTATTTCTATACTAAACTAACAATGCGCTTTAATTAATCGCGTTGAGCTTAAAAACAAAAACCCGCCAATTGGCGGGTTTTTTAATTCGCTAACAAAGGCCTAAATTATAGGTCGCCTTCGTTTTCAGAAAGGAATTTAGCAACACCTTCAGGGCTTGCATCCATACCTTTTTTACCTTCAGTCCAACCTGCTGGACATACTTCACCGTGCTCGCTGTGGAACGCTAGCGCGTCAACCATGCGGATCATTTCGTCGATGTTACGGCCTAGTGGAAGGTCGTTAACTACTTGGTGACGTACGTTACCTTCTTCATCGATTAGGAAAGAACCACGGAAAGCAACACCTGCTTCTGGATGCTCAACGTCGTATGCTTGACAGATTTCGTGTTTAACGTCTGCAACTAGTGCATATTTAACTTGACCAATACCACCGTCAGCAACGGCAGTGTTACGCCATGCATTGTGTGAGAATTGTGAATCGATAGAAACACCGATTACTTCAACGCCACGCTTTTGGAACTCTTCAAAACGCTTGTCGAAAGCGATTAACTCTGAAGGACAAACGAAAGTGAAGTCTAACGGGTAAAAGAAGATAACTGCTTTTTTACCTTTGATAGTTTCTTTTAGGTTGAAGTTTTCAACGATTTCACCGTTACCTAGAACAGCTGCTGCAGTAAAGTCTGGTGCCTGACGGCCAACTAATACACCCATTTTTATCTCCAAATATTTGAGTTTATTTCCAATTGCCTATGCAATACTCACTTATATATGGTTACTAAAAAGCAAAAACCAAGAGTAAGTATTGATAATTTGCAAGATAGTTTAATGAGGTTACAGACAAATGAACAATCGAAAAAAGCGATATGCCTAATCGGAAAAATTGATTCACATTAAATACTGACGATTCTTATCAATTCGTGAAATAAGTGAGGACCTTTTTATAGTGGTAGCGACAGGTCTAATCCCTCAAAATGATTAAGTATTATTAGTATTAATCTTGGTCAGAACAAAGCAGTGACGATAGAAAAAAATGTCGTGCACACTTGCTCGTAAGTCTAACTTTCTGCTGTAAAAAGTTTACGAACACAAAAAACCCAGCATCAAGCTGGGCTCTTAAAAAATAGAAAATCAATTAGTGCTACCTAGTCCATGATATCTTCTGGCATATCACCACGGATTTGCTGCCAGATTTCACCTGTTTGATGACCGTATTTACGCATCATAGAAATCGCTCCATCGTGTTCACGACGCTCTGCCAGCACAGTTAAATCTTTATAAAACTGACGCGCTAATTCACGGGTACGTGAATCAGAGAAGTAATGGCAACCAATTTTTGAGTAGAAGCCTTTAAAGCCATTTAAGATAAGCACGTAAATGCGGTTATTACCAGCAACGGCTAGTTCATGGTGAACTTTATAATCGTAATCAGCAAATGCTTGAGCACTGTCTTCAAGTTCTTCACTTTGCGCTAAGATTTCAATTACACGCTCAGGGGCAAGCTTAATTGCCGCACGAGTGTAAATTGCGCTGATATTAGTACGAGCAGAAAGTAATTGATCTGTAAGCTCTGGCATTTTATCTTCATCTAGACGCGCAAGTGTTTCTAAGATATTTAGACCCGAGGTTTCCCAGAAGTTATTTACACGAGTAGGTTTACCGTGTTGAATTGTTAACCAACCATCACGAGCTAAACGCTGCAGTACTTCACGTAACGTTGTGCGTGTTACACCAATAAGCTCTGACAATTCACGTTCGGCAGGAAGAATTGAGCCAGGCGGAAAGTCACCATTCCAAATAGATTCTACAATGTATTCTTCAGCAAAACCTGCTGGGCTTTTCGCTTTAAAAATTCTCATTCAATTTCCACTTGAGTTAGCAACTACTTTTACCGCATTTGGCATTCAACTCACTGATTGTACCAGATGATCAGCAACTAACAAGTAAACTAACTCTGCTGTGCATAAAAATCTTTAAGATCTCGTTAAATAAGTGACCTTTTGGATTAAAAGCACACCAAACAACAATACTTTCGATATACTCAACTTCTAATTATTTACAATAACAACCAGCACTAATAAAAGGTACAGCCATGCAACAGCGCGTTTTACCAGCAATATTTAAAAACTTTTTGGGGACTTCGCCACAGTGGTATAAATACACCATTATTGCGTTTTTACTAATCAACCCAGTTTTATTTCAACTTAACCCTTATCTGGCAGGATGGGTATTAGTGCTCGAGTTTATCTTCACACTCGCAATGGCGCTAAAGTGTTACCCGCTTCAACCAGGTGGCTTATTAGCCATAGAGGCGTTGTTTATTGGAATGACAACAGCCGGCCAAGTTGAGCATGAAATAGTACAGAATATTGATGTAATTCTGTTACTTATCTTTATGGTTGCAGGCATATACTTTATGAAAGACTTGCTTTTGTATATTTTCACAAAGCTTGTTGTTTCGGTGCGTAGCAAGACCGTGTTATCGCTTTCGTTTACAATTGCAGCTGCCTTCTTATCCGCTTTCTTAGATGCGTTAACGGTTATGGCTGTGGTTATTGCCGTCGCTATGGGTTTCTATAGCATTTATCATAAAGTGGCATCTGGCAAAGATTCTAACAGTGAGCACGATATTAACGATGATAACCAGGTACGTCCTGTCAATCGCCAAGAGCTTGAAGAGTTTCGCGCTTTCTTACGTAACTTGTTGATGCATGCATCAATTGGTACTGCCTTAGGTGGTGTGTGTACTATGGTAGGAGAGCCACAAAATTTAATTATTGCGGAACGAGCTGGCTGGTTCTTTGGCGAGTTTTTCTTTCGTATGCTGCCTATTACTTTGCCTGTAATGATTGCAGGTATTGCCACGACTTTCTTCCTCGAGAAAACCAAAGCATTTGGCTATGGTGCCAAACTCCCAGCACCCATTCACACTATATTATCGGACCACGCTAAAAAGCTTGAGAAAAAACGTACTACACGCGATAAAGTGAACTTAGCTATTCAAGCATTTATCGCTGTTTGGTTGATTATAGGTCTAGCACTTCATTTAGCCACTGTTGGTTTAATTGGCTTATCGGTAATTATTTTTGCGACAGCCAGTGCCGGCATCATTGAAGAACACCAACTAGGTAAAGCATTTGAAGAAGCCCTGCCATTCACTGCATTACTTTGCGTATTTTTCTCAATTGTTGCCGTAATTATCGACCAGCATTTATTTACACCCGTGATCGCATGGGTACTTACTTTTGAAGGCCAGCTGCAATTAGTCATGTTCTTCATAGCTAACGGTATTCTGTCGATGGTCAGTGACAATGTTTTCGTAGGTACTGTGTATATAAACGAAGTTGCTGCTGCACTACAAGCAGGTCAAATTACTCGTGATCAGTTCGATTTACTGGCTGTGGCTATTAACACAGGTACTAACTTGCCAAGTGTTGCTACCCCTAATGGCCAAGCTGCGTTCTTGTTCTTGTTAACATCAACATTAGCACCTGTACTAAGGCTGTCTTACGGGCGCATGGTTTATATGGCCCTACCATATACCATAGTGTTAACGATTGTTGGTTTGAGTATGACCTTATTTAGCCTATCTGATATGACAGATTTACTCTATCAATGGGGCTTAATCAACCACCATACGGGTGTGTTACCAGGCTCACTTGGTGGTCATTAATCTAAACAAAAAAGCCCGCGAAATGCGGGCTTTTGGTTTTATTGAGTATGAGTATTTAATCTAACACTTTTGCATCGTTCGCTTTGTTTAGTAAGCTTCGGCTTTGCGTTAAGAAATGCGCTGTCGCATCAGAGAAATACTCTTTCGCATCTGCAAACGCGGCAATCAATGCAGCTTTATCACCTGCTTTGAGTTTTTCGAGGGTTTCCGCAAAAGTATCTTGGTAATTTGCAAGTAATGATTCTACATCGTCGAATTGCGCTAACATGATATCAGAGTATAGTTCAGGTGACTGAGCAAACAATCTCCCAACCATCATTAACTCTAACTGATAAATTGGTGATGAACAGCTGCGAAGCTCTGCCAACGTATGACTTTGCTTGGCAAGAAACTGACCGTATACAAAGGTTGTTAAGTGACGCATTACCTGAATGATTTGCATCGCTTCATCATGTTTTTTAGCATCCATTTCAACCACTTGACATCCCCAAACTTGGAGTTGCGCCATTAGCCCTTTAGCTACTTCATGATCTCGCCCTTCACACACAACAACGGTTTGTTTTACCCAGTGTGAAATATCTGGACCAAACATGGGATGCAACCCGACTACTGGGCCGCTATGAGCCGCCATTAGGGCTTTTAAAGGCTTTTGCTTAACTGATGTAATATCAACTAATAAACAGTCATCATCGAGTGTTGGTAATGCCGAAACTACGTGTTCAAGTGCATTAATTGGTACACTCACAAGGACTAATTTTGCCCCTTTTAATATCGCTTCACTCTGTGCTTGCTGTGCTTTATCTAAAATACGGACTTCATAACCTGAACGAGCAAATTGTTGAGCAAATAGCTGACCCATGGCACCTTCACCACCAACAATTACAATGGGTGATAACTGAGGTGCAACACAAGCGAGGCTACCTTGCTGGTTTTGATACGCTTCACGCATCATACGGCGCAGGATATCTTCAACTAACTCAGGGTTAACCCCTTGTGCGACTGCTTCTTTGCGGCGAGCTGCAAGTAAATCAGCCTCGCGATCTGGGGCATGTAATGGCGCACCGATTTGTTGCTTAATTGCGCCTATTTTTTCTGTAATCCCATTACGCTTTGCCAGTAATGCCACCAATTGCGCATCACATTCATCTATTCCTGCTCTTAAATCAGCTAGATCATTCACTGTTACCACGTTACTACACCTCAAACCCTAAAAACGTAAATAATTATATACAAAAAAGTAAAGCTTTTAATACAAATTATAGTAACAGGATAACAGCCAAAGCACAAAGCCCTAACATGCATGTCGCATAGCTTATAAAGGGATAAATAGAGGTCAGTCGATCAGTTTGAAGGGAGTACTTAGGTGTCTCACAAAGGGGGGAAAATTATTTTTGTGGTATAAAAACCAAAACGGGCTGCAACCTAAGGCTGCAACCCGTTTTATTTTGCGTTGTAAAACAGCGCGTATTAGTTAAGTTTTTCTCTAATACGTGCAGATTTACCAGAACGCTCACGTAGATAGTAAAGTTTCGCACGGCGAACAGCACCGCGACGTTTAACTGAGATACTATCGATAAGAGGGCTGTGCGTTTGGAATACACGCTCAACACCTTCACCGCTCGAAATTTTACGAACTGTGAATGCTGAGTGAAGACCACGATTACGCTTAGCGATTACAACACCTTCAAAGGCCTGTAGACGCTCTTTGTTACCTTCTTTTACACGTACCTGTACAACAACTGTATCACCAGCGCCGAATGCTGGTACGTCTGATTTAAGCTGCTCTTCTTCAAGCGCTTTAATAATATTTTGGTTTACTTTTGCCATTATATTTCTCACTTTCCTAGGTGTAACTGTCTTCTAGCCACAAGCTTGTTGGTACTCTTGCTGAAACTCAGCAAGGAGTGCCGCTTGCTCCTCAGTCAGAGCTAGGTTATGCAACAAGTCAGGACGACGAAGCCAAGTTCTACCAAGTGATTGCTTTGTGCGCCACTTAGCGATTTCTTGGTGGTTTCCGCTGAGCAATACAGCAGGCACCTGTTTATCATCCAATGTCTCTGGCCGTGTATAGTGAGGACAATCAAGCAAGCCATTCGAAAATGAATCTTGCTCAGCTGACTGGTTATGACCTAACACCCCTGGTACTAATCGTGCTACTGCATCAATTAGCGTCATTGCGGGTAGTTCACCACCACTTAAAATAAAATCACCAATTGACCATTCTTCGTCAACGTATGATTCTATAATTCGCTCATCTATACCTTCATAGCGACCGGCAATTAAAATCAGCTTTTCTGAATGCGCAAGTTCACTTGCACCTTGCTGATCTAATTTGCGCCCTTGCGGTGACATATAAATTACTTTTGCACCATCACCTGCCGCTTTTTTAGCGTCAAGGATAGCTTGTTTCAATGGTTCAACCATCATTAACATGCCAGGACCACCCCCGTAAGGACGGTCATCAACAGTTCTATGCTTATCAGTAGCATAGTCACGCGGATTCCAGCAGTTAAAGTCAATTAGACCATTTTTAACTGCGCGACCTGTAACCCCTTGAGTGGTAATCGCATCAAACATGTCCGGGAAAAGGCTAATCACCCCTACCCATAGCGAACTCGTTTGTGACATTAAAACCCTGGGTCCCAGTCAACGGTAATTTCTCTTGCATCATATTTAACTTCTTTAATAACAGAGTCTGTTAAGAAAGGAATTAAACGTTCTGCTTGGCCAAATGCATCTTTTTTGTTTGCTTTCACAACCAAAACATCATTTGAGCCTGTCTCCATAAGGTCATCGACTGTGCCTAAGTTATAACCTTTATCAGTTATAACAGACATGCCGATCAGATCTCGCCAATAGAATTCACCTTGCGGTAATTCTGGTAGCTGCGCTGCGTCTACTGAGATTTCTACATTGGTTAAAGCCATTGCTTCGTCTCGGTCGTTTACTTGCGCAACTTTAGCGATAAAGCCTTTGTTGTGGCGACGCCAGTCGACCACTTCTAAGGTCTGCCATTTACCTTGCTGCCCTATCAACCATGGGCTGAAATCGAAGATCCCTTCGGGATCATCAGTAAATGAATGCACCTTAAGCCAGCCCTTTATACCATACGGGGCACCGAGCTTTCCTACTGTAATATACGAGGTGTTCTCTTGACTCATGGTTACTCTTACGCCTATTAAGCCGCTTTACGAGCGTCTTTAACTAACTTAGCTACGCGATCTGAAAGAGATGCGCCTTGACCTACCCAGTGTTCAACACGAGATAAATCTAAACGTACTTTTTCTTCCTGACCAGAAGCAATTGGGTTAAAGAAACCTACTTTCTCGATGAAGCGACCGTCACGCGAGAAACGGCTATCCGCAACCACAATTTGATAGAAAGGGCGTTTTTTAGCGCCACCACGTTGCAAACGAATAGTTACCATACCGTCCTCTACATTAGATTGACTGTTTTCATTAATAAGATTTACTCCCCAGTACGGGAAGCTGGGGAATTGTACGAGTTTTTTGCAACATTGCAAGTAAGAACTGCTGCAAAATGTAAGTTTAGTTGATTAAACACTGATCTGGCCTTTAAATCTTACATGCAGCTAACAACTATGCATAAATTATCTACAAAAAAAGGAGCTATACGCTCCTTTTTATACACTTAATAAAAAGCGCTATTAAAATTTAGGACCACCACCCATCATGCCAGGTGGTAACATGCCTTTCATACCGCGCATCATTTTCTTCATACCCCCCTTGCCTTTCATCTTTTTCATCATCTTCTGCATTTGCGTAAATTGCTTAAGCAGTTTGTTGATTTCTTGCACTTGGGTACCAGAGCCTGCGGCAATACGTTTTTTACGAGAGCCCTTGATGATTTCAGGACGCGCGCGCTCTTTTGGTGTCATTGAGTTAATGATGGCTTCCATTTGTACGAAAGTCTTATCGCCCATCTGCCCTTTTACGGCGTCTGGTAAGTTTTGCATGCCCGGTAGCTTATCAAGCATCGACATCATACCGCCCATGTTCTTCATTTGACGAAGTTGCTCAGCAAAGTCATCTAATGTAAAGCCGTCACCTTTAAATACTTTCTCAGCAACTTTAGCCGCTTTCTCTTTATCTACTTTCATTTCGACTTCTTCGATTAATGAAAGTACATCACCCATACCTAGGATACGAGAAGCAATACGGTCAGGGTGGAAAGGTTCAAGTGCATCAGTGCGCTCACCTACACCCATAAACTTGATCGGCTTACCGGTAATATGACGGATTGATAATGCAGCACCACCACGAGCATCACCATCAGTCTTTGTTAAGATCACACCACTCAAAGGTAGCGCTTCATCAAATGCTTTTGCAGTGTTTGCTGCATCTTGACCTGTCATCGCGTCAACGACGAATAAGGTTTCGATTGGATTAATCGCACTGTGCAGTGCTTTGATCTCGTCCATCATGTCGTTATCGACATGTAAACGACCTGCAGTATCGACTAATACTACATCGATGAACTTTTTCTTCGCGTGTGAAATCGCATTATTCGCAATATCTACTGGCTTTTGTGAGATATCGCTTGGGAAGAACTCAACACCCACTTCATCAGCAAGTGTTTCTAGCTGTTTGATTGCTGCCGGACGATAAACGTCAGCACTAACAACTAACACAGACTTTTTCTTACGCTCTTTTAAGAATTTAGCTAGTTTACCAACACTGGTTGTTTTACCAGCACCTTGTAAGCCCGCCATCATCACTACCGCAGGCGGCTGCGCATTAAGGCTTAACTCTTCATTTGCTTCACCCATTGCCTTTTCAAGTTCTTCACGAACAATCTTAATAAAGACTTGGCCTGGACTTAAGCTTTTCGTTACTTCAACACCAACGGCGCGTTCTTTAACTTGCTTAACGAACTCACGAACAACAGGTAATGCAACGTCCGCTTCCAAAAATGCCATGCGGACTTCACGTAATGTATCTTTTATATTTTCTTCAGTTAGGCGTCCGCGGCCACTGATATTTTTTAAGGTTTTACCTAAGCGTTCTTGGAGATTCTCAAACATGTAAAGGTTCCGATAAAACGTGTTTCACCTGTAGTGTACATAAAACAGACAAGTTTGAAGACAATACAGGCAATATTAAAATTTAATTACTAGCAGTATACCGTAAATGGTGGTCGACAATACAGTGTTCAAGTGTGTAGTTTGAGTTTCTTTTTACAAACTCTATGCTTTTTCCTTGCTATAAAATACAATGGCATCAAAGAGACAAGGATTTATCTATATAAATTAAGTGGCCAAAACACGATGATTATTAGTTTAACTATTATTGCTAGTTTGTTTTATGTGTTAGCAACGTCACATGTGCTATCACGCCTTTTCCACAAACAAGGTCCGAGCCAAAAACTCACAGTGATACTAAGCACTGTGGCTATCCTTGCCCATATGCTATTACTGGTTAATTCAGTTTTTCGTGCTGACGGTCAAGATTTGAGTATCGTCAACGTTGCTTTATTGACCTGTTGGGTCATCGTAGTATCCGTTACAGCTGTGTCGCTCAAGTTCCCTGCTACCTTATTACTACCAGTTGTGTATGGGTTTGCAGCCTTACTTACACTTGCCAGCTTATTTATTCCGCATCATGTGATTTTACAATCAATAGATGTTGAACTTGGCTTAGTCACTCATATATCGTTATCACTTTTGGCATATTGTGTGCTAATAATCTCGACACTCTATGCGGTACAGTTTTACTTTATTGATAAGCGTTTAAAGCGCAAAGACTTAGCAATCGTACACAGCCATCTTCCACCTTTAATGGTCGTTGAGCGTCAGCTTTATCAATTACTCACGCTTGGTACAATTCTACTTACCTTTGCACTACTTTCTGGGTTTATCTTCTTAGAAGGTATGTTTGCCAGTGAATTTATCCATAAAACGGTTTTATCGTTAATTGCTTGGCTTATTTTCACTGTTGTAACAGTGGGTCACTTACGTCAAGGCTGGCGTGGTAAACCCGTGGTGTTTTCGATCATGATAGCCGCTTTTATCTTGTCACTTGCTTATTTTGGCAGCCGTTTCATCCAAGAAGTGATTCTAAATAAGTTTTAACTTGACTCAGCAAGCTGTCTCTAGCTTAATATGCACTGATTTATAAAAAAAGGATCCATCGTTGGACGACATATCGACTAGTACCCTGTTTATTATATTGGGATTATTGATACTTATTTCTGCTTATTTTTCTGGTTCTGAAACTGGAATTATGTCAATTAACCGTATCCGCTTGCGCCATCTTGCTAAAGAAGATCATCGTGCAGCGAAACGCGTCAGCAAACTGTTAAGTCGCCCTGACAGACTCATTGGTCTGATCTTGATTGGTAACAACCTAGTTAATATCGCTGCAGCACAGGTTGCAACGATTATTGGTATTCGCCTATATGGTGACCTCGGTATCGCAATTGCAACTGGTGCACTGACCTTAGTGGTTTTAATCTTTGCCGAAGTAACGCCAAAGACACTTGCAGCGCTTTACCCAGAAAAGGTCGCTTTCCCAAGTTCGATTGTCCTTAAGGGGCTTTTGAAAATACTTTTCCCATTTGTGGTTATCGTAAACTGGATGACCAATGGCATGCTGCGCTTGTTTGGTATCACAACAGCACAAATTGAAGAGCACAGTTTAAGTAAAGAAGAATTAAAAACCGTGGTGAACGAATCTGGTGCTCTATTACCAGCTCGCCACCAAAGCATGCTGACTTCAATTTTAGATTTAGAGCAAGTAACTGTTGAAGATATTATGATCCCACGCAACGAAATTGTTGCTATCGATATCAATGATGACTGGAAGCTTATTAGCCGTCAGCTAACTCATGCTCAGCATACTCGCGTTTTATTATATCGTGACCAAATTGATGATGCTGTTGGCTTTATTCACTCACGTGATGCACTGCGCCTGTTAACTAAAGAACAGTTTGATAAGCCATCACTATTACGTGCGGTTCGTGAAATCTACTTTATTCCTGAAGGCACATCACTAAACACACAATTGCTTAAGTTCCAGCAATCAAAAGAGCGTATCGGTTTAGTTGTTGATGAATATGGCGATATCCAAGGCCTAGTAACACTTGAAGATATTCTCGAAGAAGTTGTTGGTGACTTCACAACAACGCAAACTCGCACGCCAAGTGAGGAAGTTACAGAGCAAGACGATGGCTCAGTACTTGTAGATGGCGGTGCTAATATTCGCGATTTAAATAAAGAAATGGGTTGGGAGCTCCCGATTGATGGCCCGAAAACGCTAAGTGGTTTAATCGTTGAGTACTTAGAGGATATCCCAGACTCAAACCTAAGTTTACGTATTGCCGGATACCCTATTGAAGTGATCGAGATAAAAGAAAACATGGTGAAGTTAGTTAAAGTTATTCCAAGCAAACGCACGGAGTAACGTTCGACTCACCCCAAAAAAGGAGTAGCTTGCTACTCCTTTTTTGTTAGTTATAACTGAAAAGCCTCAGAAAATTCACATTTTCCCAGCAGACCCCACACCGAAAAGCAATTTCTCTACTATTATTTTCTTTAAATACTCTGTTGTATAACAAGGAAAAATAATGGACGAAATATCAATCGAGAAAATCTACAACCAAGCTATAGAGTTGCTAATGCTCTACGGGCCAAAGTTTATTCTAGCAATACTGGTTTTAATCATTGGTTGGTGGTTAATTGGTAGAGTTGCCAACATGGCTGAAAAATCAATGAATAGGGTCAAATTCGAAGTTGGTTTGACGCACTTTTTAGTCTCCTTCATTTCTGTCATTTTAAAGGTACTACTGCTGATATCTGTTGCCTCGATGATTGGTATCGAAACAACCTCATTTATTGCAATGCTCGGAGCAGCCGGTTTAGCCGTAGGTATGGCACTGCAAGGCAGTCTAGCGAATTTTGCAGGTGGAGTGCTTATCCTATTCTTCAAGCCTTTTAAAGTAGGTGATGTTATTGAAGCCCAAGGCTACATGGGGAAAGTAGTAGAAATTCAAATTTTTGTCACTGTTTTACTTACCTACGATAATGAAAAAATCATTATTCCAAATGGCACGCTATCAAATGGCTGTGTTAAGAATAAGTTTGCAGAGCCAACACACCGCGTTGCAATCGAGTTTGGTATTAGCTATGGCGATGACGTTCATAAAGCCCGTGACGTGCTTATGAGCGTACTGGATGACTATGATCTGGTATTAAAAGATATAGAAGATAAAAAACCAACAGTTCATGTTAGCCAGCACGGTGAAAGTCATATCGGCATGTTAGTGTGGGCTTGGGTTGAATCGGATAACTACTGGCCTGTGTACTTTGGTTTGTATGAACGAGTCAAAATTGCCTTTGATGCTGCTGATATCACTATTCCATTCCCACAGCGAGATGTTCATATTCACCAATTCCCTGGTAAATAATTTACAAGGCGAGGTCAACTCGCCTTATTTGATTGTGCTTGTTGAATTCGTATCAATAACTCTGCCGTAGCAGTTGCATCGGCTAATGCTCTATGATGATTCGTTAAGTTCAATTCAAAGTGTGTCGCTAAGTTACCAAGTGAATAAGACTTTAGCTTTGGAAATGTCTTTCGTGATTCAACTACTGTACATAGCTTAGGCATTTTAAAACCTTGCCCGAGTGCAGCGTATTCCTTACGAATAAATCCGTAATCAAAATTCACATTGTGAGCAACAAATACACTGCCTTTTAACAGGGCACGCAACGTGTCGGCTATCTCCTCAAAGCGAGGAGCATCACGTACCATTGCCGCGTTAATTCCTGTTAATTTGGTAATAAAGGCAGGAATACTTCGTTCGGGATTGATTAAACTCGCCCACTGCTTAATAACTTCGCCAGCTTGTAACTGCACAACCGCAATTTCAGTGATTTTATTATTCCCTTGTACGCCGCCAGTAGTTTCTATATCGACCACACTATAAATGCGATTTGGATCATTAAACCAGCCCACCTTAACGATATTTACTTCAAAGCCGTGTTGTTTTAAGACATCAATACTGACAAGTTGGTTGCGTCTTAGTTTGTCGCCCGGAGCTTTAACTTCTTCAAATGTGAGCTTATGCTCTTTTAAAACCATTAAATCTGGGTAACCATCTTTAAGCTGCTTAAAGGTTTTTGTCATTTGCAATAAATGCGCTTTTAAACTAGCTAGACTGCTGTGTTTTATCAACATTTTTAGTGGCTCTAAAATATCGCTATGCCACATAAAAACACCATTGGCTATTTCGTAGTACTGTCCTGCGTTTTTACAAACATATTTATACAACGCTTCATTACTAGTGAAATTTGCAAGCTTTTGCTCAATTTGTGTATGCTGCGATGTGTAAAAGCAATCAGCAAGTAGTACTTGTGGATAAAGATCAAATTCATTACACGGCGGGTACGGTGTCTCGATATAGAGCTCTTGCCAAAATGTTAGGGTAAAAAGACTTAACCAAAGATTATTCTCGGTAAAAAACACAGTGTTACCGAGCTGTTGATAATACTCGCATACTCCTTGCTCTACATCACCACGGTAAATGTCATCAACCTCTATTTGATGCTCTGTATCAATTAACATTTGTGTTAAGCGTGAACGTTGCTGCTTATTATATTTACGCTGTAGAAAGTCTTCGGCGAAATACAAAATGCTATCATCAAGCGGATTTTGGATAATATTTTCAAGCTTATGCTCAACCCAGCTTTTGTCTCCTAGCTTGTAACGCTGGCGAATTGCCAGCTCTTGCGCTTCACTACTGCCCTCACAATGCTCTAGTAACTCAAATGCAAAACCTAAGTCATGATCTTTAAGCTGCTTATATAAGCGGATCAGTAACTTGTTTTTGATGCTCTGGGCTAATTCATCTTCACAGTTAATAGCTAAAAGTGTTTGAGCTAAGGTTTGGTACTGTGTTTCTGATTGGCTTTGCTTAAGCTGCATACGCAACTGGTTTAATTGATAATGCGATTGTGCCTCGGCTAAGGTTTTAAAACGCGATAAGCTGTCGCTGACATCACCACGTACTTTTGCAATTCCTAAGTCACGCATTACAAAGCGATTTTGATGGTTTATATCGCCTTGACTTAGTCGGCCGCTATGTAAAAACTCAAAGTATTCATAATACTGGCTTCGGCTATTGACCACGAACTGACTAAATAAAGCGTCTAAATCACTGTGGTTGCGGTCAATATACTGTTTACAAAGTTGAATTAAGCTATGTTTGCTGGCTGATTTTTTATAATCAGGTTGTGTCGTCATTAACTCATCGTTTGCTAATAAGGTTAATAAAGTTGGCTTTGTTAAATGCTCAAGCAGCAAATCTAATTCATCATGACTTGGATGTGCCACCAGCCCCTGTTGCTTTAGCTTAAAAATAGCCCCATGTAGATTAGGGATTTCTTCATAATTTAACGATGACAGTGCCACGATTTTTGGTTTACGGGAATAAATACGCAGCAAAGTACACAAACTTTGCTCATCAAGTAGGGTGAGTTTTTCAAGAAATTGCATTTGCTCAGCTAAGAGTAAATGCGTGCACTGAGATTGAATAAACTCAGCGAGCTCAAAGAAATGACTTAAATAATATTTTGCTGGTAATTGTGTTTTCATAGCCAAACCTGATACTGTATATAAATACAGTATCAGGTATTAGTAAACTGATTTCAATGTTTGAGGCTATTTAACTTTTAAAATACCTACAATCGCGCAAATTGCACCGCCTACCATACCGAGCCAAGCCTCAATCGGTGTATCACCACTAAAAGTTCGGCTAATTTGTGCACTTGCAGAGTCATAAACGTTATATCCCCATACTGCGAGTGCTACACCAATAACGATTAAAGCAATACCTATAATTTTTCCCATCGTGTTGTTCCTTTTTGTTGTTTTGATTTCGTGCTGCTATGTTTAGTTTTGCACATATAATAATTAGCTGCAAAACCTTAAGAAATAATCAAACTAAAGGTTATGTTTTGCTCACTTAACGAAACCTGAAGTTCAGCATCAATTGCTTTACTTAACGCTTTGGCAATGGATAAGCCTAAGCCAAAGTTATCTTCAGACGTTCTGGCACTATCTTTTTGCCAAAGCGGATCAAATAACTGGCTAATGTCTTCATCTGTTAATGGTACTTTTAATTCGTTAGTAACAGAAAATTGCAACTTCCCCTTTTTATTAAGCAGCGAACTTACAGTCACTATGCTCTTTTCTGGACTGTATTGTTTAGCGTTATTTACAAGGTTGGTGATGATTGATTCAAGGGCAAATAAGTTACTTACAATGGCTGGGATATCATCTTGAAACTCAAACTTAACCCATTCTAAATCGCACTTTTCTAAGGTGCGTAAAATAACCTGATTTAAATCACATGCATCTTGCTTTGGTAGGGCTTCATTACTGTACTTATGCAGTAGCAATAAGTTCGACACAATGCTCTTTAAACGCTGGCTAATTTTTAGCACTTCAGGTTTAAAGTCTGCCTCAAACTCTTTTTCATTTGGAAAACGAATCGCCACTTCAGCCATATTTATAAGCTCAGCAATCGGCGTTTTTAACTCATGGGCAATATCTGAGGTCAAGCGCTTTTCACGAAAATAGAGCTGGCGGTTTTCTTGAATAAAGGCATTTAAGCTATCAACAATGGGTTGCAGCTCTTTCACAGGTTCTTTTATTGTTATCACGGCACTTTTATCTGCGATACTAAGCCGACTTATATCACGGTTTAGTTTATTAAGTGGCGCTAGAGAACTGTCGACCGATTTACGCACAAATAATCGAATGAATACGATTACTGACACGGTAGAAACAACAAAAATAACGTCAATTAACCATAAAATAAAATCAACTTTTTCTGATGAAGCTGCATAAGCCAAAGTAAGCGTGGTGTGATGCGTTTTGCTCACGCCATCAAAAAAATTTCTATGTGAGTGAGAGTCGATTTGCGGCTGGAAACGAGTATAAATAATTCGCCCGTCACGACCATCCGGCAGCTCAGTGGTCATTATTTTCGCTTCACCCAGTTTTAATTTTTCAAACTTGAGGTTCTTCAAAGCGAATAAATTAAGGCTCTGTGAGCGGGTAAACACCCCATCATCAGTCCACATTTGAAAATATTCAGGCTCAACTTGACCATCAAATTCTGGCATAAAGTCACTAGAAAAATTAAAAGTTAACCCCTCTTCATCTTCATGAACCAAAGTCATCAGCATACCGGCTTTTGATTTCATGCCACGGTTAAATTCATTATCAATCCAACTATCAATAGCTATATCAGTGGCGACTAAAATACTTAAAACTAGCCCAGTTATAGTAATCGATAATGTAGTTACCAACTTACTGCGAATTGACTTCATTATTTTCCTTGAATGATATAACCAAAGCCACGCTTAGTTTGAATAGGTAATTCACCGCCTGCCACCCTAACCTTTTTGCGGGCAGATGATAAATGCGCTTCAATGGAATTTTTTGAGACCAAGTCATACTGCCCAGCTATGTAGCTACTCAACTTTTCTGCAGTGATCACTTTATTTTGATTGCTAAATAAACACTCAACTATTTTATATTCGTTAGGCGTTAAGTCGACTGCAGTACCGCCGACTTGTAAGAGTTTTAATTGTAAATTTAAAGCCAAGTTATCAATGCGGATCACATCACTGATTGTTTTCAGACCACCGCGACGCATTAAATTTAATAACCTTGCATGCAGCTCATCAAACGAAAATGGTTTGGTCAAATAATCATCGGCCCCAGTCAGCAGCCCCATTACTCTGTCTGCAGGTTCTTGCTTGGCAGATAAAATAAGCACACGCACATCGAGCTGCTTTGCTCTTATGGTTTGTAATAACGTAATGCCATCAAGACTGGGTAACATAATGTCGAGTATTACTAATTCGTACTCACCAGACATGGCCATACTCAAACCTTCAGCACCATCGCCGGTTTCATCAATGGTAAAACCTAAGTTTTCAAGGCCAATTCGTAGACTACGTCTTAATGACACCGAATCTTCTATTATCAACAATTTCATATGTTACTCATTTAGATAAAAACCACTTTTGTGTCATTAGGTTACGCTCAAAATCTTAAGATTCCCTTAAGATTTACTTAAGTTTTTCTAGTTTAGAAAATATTAAGATTACCATAAGGGTTTCTTAAGTTTCACTGCCTAGTATTGCCATAGTTTCGATTAAGTAAGTACGACTATGACAGCAAAACTCTCTGTTTTAAAACCTTTGTTCCGTTTTTCATTAATATTAATGGCAGTTTTTATACTGTCGAGAATAAGCTTGCTAATATGGCAACAGCAAAGGTTAGCTGATGGCGATAGCCTAGCGGTTTTATTTGGCGGCTTAAGGGTAGACTTAAGTAGTTTAGGGTACTTGTTAGCCCTTGCCGTTTTAATGTTGATAGCTCATGTTCTTTTGCGTAGCAAAACCTCTTTATTGCAACTTATTTTTACTCTTTATAGCAGCATAGTCGTTACTTTAATCGTGGTTATTGAAGCTTCTACTCCCGCGTTTATTACCCAGTACGATGTACGACCAAATCGCTTATTCGTCGAATATCTTGATTACCCCCAAGAAGTATTTTCCATGCTATTACATGGCCACCTGTTCGCTATGATAAGCACCTTAATTATTGCAACGCTAAGCTGTGTGTTTGCGTATCGTTATATAAATGCAGCATTTAGCAAACAACAAAACGCTAAAACTGTTAGCCAAGTTGTAATACTCGTTACCACTTTATTAGTCTGCTTAATTAGCGCACGAGGCACTGTAAGCCACCGCCCTTTAAATCCTGCTTTAGTGTACTTTTCAAGTGACTCGCTGGTTAACTCGCTGGCTTTGAATTCAACGTACAGTGTGGCATTTGCTATTAAAAATATGGGCAATGAGAAAAATGCCAGTAGTTTATACGGCAACATGCCACGTAATGAGATTTTACAAACAGTAAAGCAAGCAGCCTATAAACAAAAGTTTATAACTGAGAATATTCCTACACTTTCAAGCAACACGCCTTTTAACACGGGTAAGAAAAAGAATTTAGTTATCATTTTAGAAGAAAGCTTAGGTGCACGTTTTGTTGGTGAACTAGGTGGCATTGGTGTGACTCCTGAGCTTGATAAGTTATACAAGCAAGGCTGGGGCTTTAATAACTTATACGCAACTGGCACTCGTTCTGTTCGAGGTATTGAAGCGGTAACAACTGGGTTTACTCCGTCTCCTTCACGCTCAGTGGTAAAACTATCAAAATCACAGCGTAATTTTTTCTCACTAGCTGATGTATTAGCCCGCACAGGCTACACCACTCAGTTTATTTACGGCGGTGAAAGTCATTTCGATAATATGAAAAGTTTTTTCTTAGGCAATGGCTTTAGCGATATTGTAGATATCAATGACATGCAAAACCCTGAGTTTATTTCGTCATGGGGTGCAAGCGACGAAGACTTGTTCAATCAAGCTGATAAAGAGCTAAGCGCATTAAATAAAGCAGGCAATCCTTTTTTTAGCCTTGTGTTTACTTCAAGTAACCACGATCCATTCGATATTCCAGAAGGTAAAGTAACACTACCTGAAGGCCATGACCCAGAAAACCTCAAACGTGATCTAGCAATCAAATATGCAGACTATGCACTAGGTAAATTCATAGCAAAAGCAAAAACGCAAGATTACTGGCAAGACACAGTATTTTTAGTGGTTGCAGATCATGATGTGCGAGTGTTTGGCTCAGAGCCTGTGCCGCTTAAATCGTTCCATATTCCTGCCGTGATCCTAAATAGTGGTATGGACGCAAAGCAGGATACTCGCTTAGTCAGTCAAATAGACTTACCTGTCACTTTGTTATCGCTATTAGGCGTAGACCAAGCGACACCTATGCTTGGTTATGATTTAACTAAACAATACCCAGTTGAGCGCGCCATGATGCAGTACTACGACAACTTTGCTTACGTTGAAAATGGTGAGGCAGTGATACTCATGCCAAACCAAAAGGTTAGCTATTGGCACTACGACCCAGCCACTAAAACCCAAGTAGCTATTGATAAGGCTGGCAGCAGCGTTGAACTTGCCAAAAAAGCTCTGGCTCACGTCTTATTTAGCAATTTAGCTTATACCGAACAGTTGTATCGCTTACCAAATAAATCGTAGCGATGAGGAATAATCATGAGCATGAAAATTAAACAACTCCTTATTAAAAAATGGCAAGTTAGCTACAGTCAGTTTGTGTGGCTGGTGTCGTTGTACTTGGTTATCGCATTTAATGGTCTATTTTTATTTAACATGGCTGAAGCAGCAAGCAAGCCAGAACATGTCAATTGGTTATTTATAGCAAGCGTACCGTTTTTATTATTAGCACTGACGGCAATGGTGTTAAGTTGGTTATCGTTAATCACCTTTGTAAAACCAGTGCTTTTAACAAGCATCGTAGTTTCGTCACTGTTGTTTTATGCAACCTTAAACTACGGTGTTATCTTCGATAAAAGCATGCTACAAAATATCTTAGAGACAAACTCAGGTGAAGCATTTTCATACTTAAATATACAAGTTGTCGTCTTTATTTTTGTACTTGGCGTGCTCCCCGCTTACTTGTTTTCACGTTTTAAAATTGTTGGTAACTTTCGTGTTCGTCTAAAAAACTTTGCGCTTCTGAACGTCACAGCATTTATTGCTATAGCAGCTATTGCAGTACCATTTTATAAAGATTATGCCTCTGTTGGGCGTAATAACCGTCAATTAACTAGCTATATTACCCCTTTTGCATTTTACACTGCGGGCTATAAGTATCTGCGCGATAATTATTTTTATCCGCCTTTACCATTTAAAGTACTGGATAAAACGCCGCATTTACTAGAACAGCAACAAAGTTCGCTGACAATTATGGTAGTAGGTGAAACAGCTCGTGCAGCAAACTTTTCACTGCAAGGATATAACAAGCCAACTAATCGATATACACCTAAGCTTGGCGTTAAATATTTCAGTGACGTTAGTTCATGTGGCACGGCTACGGCTATATCTGTACCTTGCATGTTCTCGCGTTTAGACCGTAATCACTATGATTCGCGCATAGCGCAAAGCCAAGAAAATGCGCTTGATATCATTCAACGAAGTGGTGTCGAAGTAACGTGGATTGATAACAATAGCAGCTGTAAAGGGGTTTGTGTGCGGGTAAACTCACAAACGGTAGAACCAACAAAGAGCAACCCACTTTGTGATGGACGCTATTGTTTTGATGAAGTACTCGTGGAAGAGTTAGCTACAAAACTTGCCAAGAGTAATGCTAAACATCAACTTGTTGTGTTACATATGATTGGTTCACATGGACCAACTTACTATCGTCGATACCCAAAAAAAGACAGTGTATTTATGCCTGATTGTCCGCGTAGTGATATTCAAAATTGTAGCAGCGAGCAACTAACAAACACCTATGACAATACTATTGCTTATACAGACTTAGTACTCAGTAAACTTATTAATTTAATGCAAAACAGTCAGGCGGATGACAAAGCCCTGCTGTATGTTTCTGACCATGGTGAATCACTTGGAGAAAAAGGCTTGTACTTGCATGGCTTCCCATACGCATTAGCACCTAAAGAGCAAACCCAAGTGCCTATGTTGTTTTGGAGTAATAAACTAGCCGATACCCGTTTTAATCAATGTATCGAACAACAGCGTAACAACGCTTTTTCTCACGATAATATTTTTGACACCCTACTTGGCTTAACCCATGTAGACAGCACTGAATATCATCCAGAGCAAGATATCTTCAATGCTTGCTCAAAACAAAGCTAACGAAATAGAGATTTCATACTATGCAATTTGATAGCACTAACAAACCCATTGGCATTAAACGTATTCGCCTAGCATTTAAAAACTCCCAACGTGCATTCACTTGGTTAGCAAAGCATGAGTCTGCTTTTAAACAAGAGCTGATACTGTTGGTCCTTGCCATAGCAGTGGTTTTTGTATGGCAAATTAACCTGTATGAGAAAATCATGCTGCTTGTATCTGTACTATTTGTGATGTTTGCTGAAGTCGTAAATACGGCAATTGAAGCCACAATAGACCGTGTAGGCCTTGAAATTCATCCATTATCAGGCCTAGCTAAAGACTTAGGATCAGCAGCCGTACTTATTGCCCTAACAATTTGTGCGCTGGTATGGGGCGGTGTGTTTGTGAACAATCTAAGTTAACTCGCTTTTTTATCATCAGGGGTGTCATTACAAAGTGCACAGTGGCGCCCTTTTGATGAATGATATAAACGGGTTGCGATAAAAATTGCCGTGGCAATAAAAGACCAAAGTAACGCAAAGCCTAATGCGCTGAGTGTCTCGTGACCTTTCAGTATTTCCACCATAAATAATAAAATAGCCACCAGCGTGAAAACTCTAGTGGCTCTTAAAACCCAAAATTTAATACTCATAACTTACTCCTTTAAATGAGACCCCTTTAAACGAGCCTCCTTTGAAAGAATGAGTGTAGTTCAAAATAAGAAAAACACCTTATAAATCCATAACAGGCTCAGACAATATTTGTACGTTATTTTTAAATACCTCTAACAGCCCCAGCGGTGAGTGTTCAGTACCAAGTACGGTAACATGACATACATAACGATAACCGTTATTAGTAAAGGTATAAAAATGATTTCCGCCACTGCCATCAAAGCTTAGACTGCCCCCTGTGATCACAAGACTTGGCTCATCTTGCATAGATTGATCTATTTCCCATGCTGCATAGCGGTACTGATTATCAGCAAGCTCATCGATACGAATTAAGTGCTTTTTTGTTTGCCACGTTAATATCGGTTTTGTAAATTCACGAAGGCTTTTATGTAATGCTTGTTTTTGCTCGTCAATCAGTGCTTCGCGTCGTGCTTTTTCTGCCTCTGATTCATAAGGCACAGCCCAAATAGAGCCATCAAAGTCTAACCAAAATTTGCCTGAATCAAACATAATGCCGCGCCACCCCATCATTTCCCAGTCGTGGCGAATATTTGAATTCACGATTTTTTCGACAAACTCTTTATCAAAAATTTGCTCAAACTTTTCTATAAGCATTTGCTCATTTTCAATTGCTTGCAGAGGCGCTTTGCGCTGCAGAGGATAATGCACTCGCTTGGCGATTGCAGCTCTATCACCCGCTTTAAACGCCGCAACCACAGGTTTTACAATTTTTATATGTTTTGTTGCGGCTGTTGTTGAAAAAGAGATAAGGCAACCGAACAAAATTACCGCGAAATACTTCATATGCCTACTTTAAAATTTAAAAACCAGATTATTCAAAGCGTAACAAATTTTTGTATATACATTACAGGTGCTATTTCATTAACAACTCAATCTCAGCGCTTTGATTACCAAGCCTATCAATTGCAATTATCTTCATTGCCTCTAATGGTCGTTGTCCATAAGAAGCTGCAACAGAGAACGTACTCTCATCACTTGAGTAAATATGATAGTGCCACTGCTGCGCATATTTTAGATAGACAAGTAACTCAGACACTTGATCTGAATCTGGGTGTGTCCAAGTCAAATGAACATCGTCACCATCATATTTAACATCAACTTTAACAGCTGCTATTACTGACGCATCTAGCCAAGGAGTTTCTGGAATTAAGGCTTGATGTTGAAATACGCCTTTAGTAATCACATCACTCATCAATTGACTGCCTTCAAGCGCTGTAACATTCCAAAAAACTGTACCGGGTGAAGTTGATAAAAACCCACGATTTATCATAATTTGATTGACGACCTCATCAACACCAGCCTCATCAAATGAACGCAATGCATTAATGCCAGGCCATAAATGTCGCCCATGAGTGTTTTGTGATTGCCACCAGCTTAATAAGAGCGGGTAGCTTTGTGCATATTGATTAATTGGCCAATAAAGTTGCGGTGAAAAATAATCAAGCCAGCCTTCGTTAAGCCACAGCTTTGCATCAGCAAACAAGGTGTCATATTGATCCATACCACGAATAGTTTCAGGTTCATCAGGCCTATATATACCAAATGGGCTTATCCCAACAAGAACATGAGGCTTTGTTTGTTTAACTAATTTGTATAAGCTTTTCACAAAATGATTTACTGCTTCACGGCGCCAATCACCGATAGATAACTCACCACCTGCTTCTAAATACTGACTGTATTGTTTAGCATCAGGAAAACCTTCATCGTTATTGTAAGAAGGATATGGGTAAAAGTAGTCATCATAGTGAATACCATCTAAATCATAGTTTTCTACAAGTTCCGTTAATACACTTAAAGTATGCGACACTACAGCTTGATCTGTAGGCAAAAACCAATAGGTCTCATTTTTTAGTTTCACTACTTTATTCGTCATTTTTTCAACAACTGAATGCTCTGAAACGGGGCCTCCAATGTGATGATGAGCGCGGTATGGGTTTATCCATGCATGTAACTTTAAGCCTCGTTTATGTGCTTGTTCTATCCAAAATTTTAAAGGATCATAAAACGGTTCAGGTGCTTTTCCCTGCTTTCCAGTAAGATAATAAGACCATGGTTCATTCGTACTTTTATATAAACTGTCTGCTTGCGGTCTAACCTGAAAAATAACGGTATTGAAGTTATGTTGTTTTAGTAAATTAAGGATTTTAATTGCTTGTTGTTTTTGCTCAGCAACAGATAATCCAGGCTCTGATGGCCAATTAATGTTTGCAACGGTTGCTACCCATGCAGCACGAAACTCTCTTGCAACCTGAGGTTGCTGGATAGTGCCAAAAAACTGCTTTTCAATGTTCGTAGCCTCTTGTTTTTGCATAAAAACACACGCATTCAAAGCAAAGCAGATGAACAATAATAATAAATGTTTAAAATACACTGTATACCTCACAAAAAAGGCACAACAAAAACTTGTTGTGCCTACATGAATCTAATTCAAATAAGAAAATTAGAACTTCATTTGTGCGCCAAGTAAGAAACGACGACCGTAATCGTGTATCGCTAATGGGCGATTAGCATCTGGCATACCTGTGCTGTTACCTGAAGTCGCTTTTTGCTCTTCATTTGTTAAGTTAATAGCTTGGAAAATAAGATTAAAATCTTCAGAAATGTTATAGCTAACATTTAAATCATACTGGCCAAACCCATCCTTATACTGGTTTAAGCCGAGGTAATTTGTATAAAAATATTCTGAACGATAGGTATAAGAAACACGGGCACTAAAAGCAGTGTTTTCATAATAAACCGTCGCATTAAAAGTATCTTCTGAGTTGTTTGGCAACACAGCTTCTTCACCTGCGGCTTTTTGATCCGGTGTTTGCTCTAGTTCAGCATCTGAATATGTATAGTTGGTTTGAATACCAAAACCATACATAAGCTTTTGAGTGTAGTTCACTTCAAAGCCCGAATTCTCACCGCCTAGGCCATTTTGAGGCTGAGTCACTAAGAAATCACGAACCTCTTCAACGCCGGTATCAGGGTCTGTCCATGTCCACTGCTTTTCAATCGTTGTATTGGTGATATACGAATCAATATCTTTGTAGAAATAAGCTAATGACAATATTGATGACTCATTAAAGTACCACTCAGCTGATAAATCATATTGAGTCGAACGATAAGGTTTTAAGTCTGGATTACCTTGTGAACCTTTACAGCCTGTTGCCGCTGCACAATAACCACTTTTACGCGCAGATAAAAAATCGTAGTCAGGGCGAGACATTACTTTAGCCGCAGCAAAGCGAAGCACAACATCATCCGTAAAGTCATAATTAATATTTACACTTGGTAAGAAGTCATCATAGCTATTTGAACTATACACATCTTGAATATTTTCAGGCGCAAAACTACGTCCTGTGTACTCAACTGAACGAGAGTCAAGCTCTGTTTTAACCGCGCGTACGCCCATATTACCGCGCCACTTATTGTGCTCGAACACGGCTTTGACGTAGCCAGCTGTAACGGTTTCTTCAAGATCGAAGGTGTAGTCAAGGTGCTCATAAGGACCTGATGTTGGGCTAGTAGACGAGATCCAATCTGCATATTGGTTATTATCAAACTGCCATAAAATGCCGTCGCTAGTAGAATCGCTTGCAAACATACCCAAATTAAAGCTTTCACCTACTGCTGACACTTTTGGATAGTTAGCTTTCATCAAACTGGCAGCTTTTGTATGCTCACGGTACTTTACACCCGCTTTAATTGCAGTGAAAAAACCAGTGTCTAGTAAATATTCAACGTCAAACTGCGCATAAAGCTCATCAGAGTCATTAAGTATGTCATTTTTATGGTTGTAATCTAAACGGTAATCTTGTGGGCTTAAATCTGCAGATAAAGTCACATCTGGCGTACCATTTTCTAACGTAAATGACGCATTTGTATTGGCATAGTACTCTGAATAAACATCACTCACCTCACCGTCAGCTTTACTGTAACCTAGCTGACCTGTAACAGTGTAATCATCTGCTTTGTAAGTCACTTTTAAATCATGAGCTTGAGTCTTAAATTCACCAAGGTAGCCCGCATTACCATAATAACCCAAGTTATTGTGTGCTGGTAAATCACCTGCGACAACCGTACCATCAACAATCACTGGGTTCTCAATATTAGCAATATTCTGTAAGATAAAACCGCTTGAATACGTGCCATATGATTCATGTTCTGACTTTGAATATAAGTTATTGAAAACAAATTCAAGATTATCATTAGCTGCGTATTGGAATGTCGCTGTTGCGGTATCTAAATCACTATCACTTGCGTAGCGGTTGTAACCCACTGCCCCTGGATAAAATTCTGCATTCCCATCTTGGTTGGCATCTGTGCTGCGATATCCAAAACGTACTTCTTTACTATCACGCTGCGTTGCCGTTTCTTTGTGGACAAAACCAACATTAAACCCAAAGTCTTGGGCTTCATTTTTCCATGAATATAAACCAGACACGTATGGCTTAGTTTCGTCTGCGTTTTCAAAATGAAATGCTTTTACTGAAAGCGCAGCATAGTTAGCTTCACTATCAAGCGGTTTACGTGTTTTTACTACAACAGTGCCGCCAATTGAACCCTCATCAATGTCAGCTTCAGCAGACTTATAAACCTCTAGAGTATCGACCATTTCTGCTGGTAATAATGAGTAATTAAAACCACGCGACGGGCGTGTAATTGATGCCGAAGCCGTTGCAGAAGCCACATTTTGGCCATTTAACAGCGTTATATTTAAATGAGGTGCTGTACCACGAATACTCACTCGATCGCTTTCACCGCCTAAGTCTTTCTCTACTTGCACGCCTGGAATACGCTGTAGTGCATCAGCAACTGTTTGATCAGGAAATTTACCGATATCTTCGGCAGAAACCGCATCAACAACGCTGTTTGAAAAACGTTTCATGTTGATACTTTTCTCAACTGACGCCGCATAGCCGCGTACTTCGATCTGCTCTATATCCTCTTTTGTAATTTTATTTTTTCCATCTTCTTGAGCAGCTGCAAAGGCAGTCGTACATGTTCCTAACACAAGTGTTGGGAGCAATGCTTTTTTAATACAAACAGTTAGCGTGGAGAATTTTTTATTCATGGAAATGTAACCCTATCGTTTTTAAAAAGTGAGAGATTTTGTGACTACAAACTACATAAATGCTCTTTTGAACAACAACTGGTAACAACTTTATTGCTACATTGCGGCTACAATAGTAGCAACGCCGCACAAAATCAAGA
>NZ_JAKEVN010000130.1:0-10533 GCF_022398505.1 Pseudoalteromonas sp. Isolate3
GTATAAACCAACAGGATAACAATAAGCGTCCGAAGGGGGCCACTATGAAAATGATTAGTGCAATAATAAAGCCATTCAAACTTGATGATGTACGTGAAGCATTGGCTGATTTAGGCATTGAGGGGATGACAGTTGTTGATGTAAAAGGCTTTGGTCGTCAACGCGGTCATACTGAACTATATCGTGGAGCTGAATACCAAGTCGATTTTATTCCAAAAATCAAACTTGAAATTGCAACTCGTAGCGAAAATTGTCAACGCGTAGTTGAAACCATCACAAAAATTGCTTCAACAGGCAAAATTGGTGACGGCAAAATTTTTGTTTACGACTTAGACCAAATCGTTCGTATTCGTACGGGTGAACTAGATGAAGAAGCAATTTAAGGGGGAATTATGGAAAACACTATCGTAGAGTTGAAGTTCTCACTCGACACTTTTTACTTTTTAATGTCGGGTGTTTTAGTAATGTGGATGGCGGCTGGTTTCGCTATGCTGGAAGCAGGTTTAGTGCGTGCAAAAAATACAACAGAAATCCTAACTAAAAACGTTGCACTATTTTCTATTGCCTGCACTATGTTTTTATTAGTGGGTTACAACATCATGTATGTTGATAATGCAGAAGGCGGTTTCATTCCTTCATTTGGCGCATTAATTGGCACTCAAGCTGCTGATGCGGACCACTCTTTAGAGTCTGATTTCTTCTTCCAAGTTGTGTTCGTAGCAACGGCTATGTCAATCGTATCTGGCGCGGTGGCTGAGCGTATGAAGTTATGGGCATTCTTAGTTTTTACTGTTGTTTTAACTGGTTTTATCTACCCAATCGAAGGTTACTGGACTTGGGGCGCAGGCTTCTTATCTGAAATGGGCTTTGTTGATTTCGCTGGTTCTGCAATCGTTCATGGAGCAGGCGCTGCGGCAGCGCTAGCTGGTGTACTTTTCCTAGGTGCTCGTAAAGGTAAATACGGTAAAAACGGTGAAATCTATCCAATTCCTGGTTCTAACTTACCGTTAGCAACACTTGGCACACTAATCCTTTGGATGGGGTGGTTTGGTTTTAACGGTGGTTCACAACTACTTGTTTCTGACGCTGAAAATGCAACAGCAGTAGGTAAAATCTTCTTAAACACTAATGCAGCAGCAGCGTGCGGCGCTATTGCAGCACTATTCGTATGTAAAGTGTTATGGGGTAAAGCTGATTTAACTATGGTTCTAAATGGTGCATTAGCAGGTCTTGTAACAATTACTGCTGAGCCAGCATCACCAACTCCATTACTTGCTTGTTTACTTGGTCTATTAGGTGGCTCACTGGTTGTGTTTAGTATTGTTGCGCTTGATAAAGCAAAAATTGATGATCCAGTGGGTGCTATCTCTGTACATGGTGTGTGTGGTTCATTAGGTATCATGCTAGTACCACTTTCAAACTCAGATGCAACCTTTGTTAATCAATTAATTGGCTTAGTATGTATCTTAGGGTTTGTGTTCATCGCATCATCAATCGTGTGGGCAATTCTGAAAAATACCATGGGTATCCGTGTTACCGAAGAAGAAGAGTTGAACGGTATGGATCAACATGACTGTGGTATTGATGCTTACCCTGAGTTTGTATCAGTTCGCAGTAACTAATCTCAGTGCGTGCAGTAGCACGTACCTAACAATATCATTGTGTGTTCAAATCAAAGCTCTACTTAGGTAGGGCTTTTTTGCATTTAAATAACTTTTTTCTAATAAGCGAAATAGTTATTTTTGAACTATGCTTTAAATTCCAAACTAATAAGGAAAAACTATGGATAACAAACTCTTACTTATAATCATTTCACTATTTTTACCGCCTGTGGCAGTATTTTTAAAAGCAGGTGCAGGCAAAGACTTAGTGATTAACATTATTTTATGCTTCATCTTTTTTATACCAGCAGTGATCCACTCGCTATGGCTGTGTACACGCTAAACGAGTTTAAGTGACTGTTAATTTTACAGGTGTTAACATTGCGCTGTTCAAGGTGTATTCCTGTAAAATTAACTGACCAATAGCGAACTCAATGGCTGATAAAAAAACTCCTGCAAAAAAATCGTCTAGCAAACCTAAGGCGACATCAAAGAAAAATACCACTAAGCGCTCACGCGCACCCAAAGGCTCAGCTAAAGCCAGTGTAACAAGAAAACTTTGGTCAATCTTTTGGAAGCTTTCGCTCGCATTGATTATTGCTATGGTGCTGTATCTAATTTATTTAGATGCCAAAATTACCCGTCAGTTTGAAGGCAATAAATGGCAGTTACCAGCACAAGTTTATGCCCGTGCAATGAGCTTTTATCCTGGGCAATACTTGTCTCAGCAAGAGGTTATTTGGGAATTGAACCGCTTAAATTACTCATCTGTAAATAAGCTAAGCCGTACCGGTCAGTATGTTAAATCAGCCAATAGTATTAAAGTGTATCGCCGTGAGTTTGAGTTTTATGATGGCCTAGAAGATTCACAAGTAATTGAGCTGCGCTTTTCGGGGCAAAAGTTAGCAACAATCAAAGATAAGTTTGGTCGTCGTTTAAACAGCGCGCGATTAGAGCCGGTACAAATTGCCCGAATTGGTAATGACTCAAAACAAGATCGTGAGTTTGTACCGCTTGATAAATTTCCACCGATGCTAAAAGACACTTTGCTGGTGGTTGAGGACCGTAATTTTTATCAACACCACGGCGTATCTGTGTGGTCAATTATGCGCGCTCTATACAGTAACATTAAAGCTGGTAGAACAGTGCAAGGCGGTAGTACCTTAACTCAGCAATTAGCAAAGAACATTTATTTAACCCGTGAGCGATCGCTGGTGCGTAAGTTTAATGAAGCGCTTATCGCATTAATATTGGATTATCGCTACAGCAAAGATGAAATATTAGAAGCCTACCTTAATGAAGTGTATTTGGGTCAGTCTTACAATCAAGGTGTTCACGGTATGGGTCTTGCCGCTGAGTTTTATTTCTCAAAACCTGTGGATGAACTTGAATACGATCAAATTGCACTGCTTGTGGCTATGGTCAAAGGTCCCTCGTATTACAACCCGCGTCGTTATAGCGAACGTGCAATGGAGCGCCGAGATCTCGTACTTCGTTTAATGGTTGAAAATAAGCTTATTGATACTCGAGAATACCGCGCGGCGTTAAAGCGTCCTATTGATATTGCACCGATGAAAGACAGCCTGCAAAAGTCATATCCGGGTTACTTAGAGTTAGTTAATCGCGAATTAAAACGTTTGTTACCAGATCAGCAGGTGTTAGATGCTGGGGTACGTGTCTTCACCTATTTTGACTTACAAAAGCAAACAGCAATGGAAGAGTCTATTGAAGCAAGTTTACCTTACCTAGAAAGACGCCCAAAAACAGAAGAGCTTGAGGCGGCGATGATCTCTGTTAATGTTGAAAAGGGTGGGGTCTCAGCATTAGTTGCAGGTCGTGACGTACGTTATTTTGGTTTTAACCGAGTGCTAGATACTAAGCGTAACATTGGCTCATTAGTTAAGCCCGCAGTTTATTTAACTGCATTTGAAAGTGGCAAATTTAATGTTGCCACCTTGGTGGATGACTCACCGCTACAAGTGACTAATGAGCAGGGGAAAGTTTGGCAACCAGAGAACTTTGACAAGCAGTTCCGCGGCCCTATGCCACTATACAAAGCATTTAGTAACAGTATTAATATTCCTGCAGTTAACACGGGTCTTGATGCTGGTGTAGATAAAGTGGCCGATACCTTGAAGCGTTTAGGTGTAGAAGGGCGTATTGATCAATACCCATCATTGCTTTTAGGTGCACTTGAGCTTTCTAGTTTTGAAGTGGCACAGCTTTATACTACCCTTGCCGCAGATGGCCAGTACCGCGAATTAACGTCTATTTCAGCACTGACTGACTCAGTAGGTAAAGTACTTTATAAACATGAAGTGGCTTCGCAAAAACGCTTCGACGATGCATCAATTTACATGACCAAGTACGCAATGAAACGGGTGACCAAAGACGGCACCGCTAAACGTTTAAACGCCCACTTCCCATCAATCCAACTTGCAGGTAAAACAGGCACTAGTAATGATTTACGCGATAGCTGGTTTGCCGGTTTTGACCAAAACACAGTTACTGTTGCATGGATTGGTCGCGACGATAACAAGAGCACAGGTTTAACAGGCAGTGTTGGTGCACTAGAAGCCTATATTCGCTACCTTAAACCACTCAACCCTGAAGCCATAGCGGATACTCGTCCTGCTTCTATTCGTTGGGCCTTTATTAACGAAGAAACCGGTCTGCAAGCGCCTCCGGGTTGCGGTAAAGTTGTGCAGCTACCAATCCGTGTCAGTGAGTTTGAGCCCAGACCAACTTGTGTTAGAGATTAATAACACCTTAAATAAACGAATTGGCAAAGAATAAAAAAAGCCCCAGCATTGAAAAATGCTGGGGCTTTATATTAGCTTTCTTAACGCTTATTAAAGCTTCGCGAATGCGCGCTCTGCTGCTGCAATAGTATCGTTGATCTCTTTTTCAGAGTGTTCAGCACATACAAAGCCAGCTTCGAATGCAGAAGGAGCTAGGTAAACGCCTTCTTCAAGCATTAAGTGGAAGAACTTTTTAAAGCGCTCTAAATCACACTCAGTCGCTTGTTGGTAGCTAGTTACTTTTTCTTTGTCAGTAAAGAAGAAGCCGTACATGCCACCTGCGTAGTTTGTTGTAAGTGGAATACCTGCTTTTTTCGCTGCGGCTTCAAAGCCTTCACAAATTGCTTTGCTCTTAGCTTCTAGTTCATCGTGTAGACCTTCAGCGCATAATAACTCAAGCGACTTTAAGCCTGCAGCCATGGCAATTGGGTTACCTGATAATGTACCCGCTTGATAAACTGGGCCGACAGGTGCGATGAAATCCATGATTTCTTTCTTACCGCCAAATGCACCCACTGGCATACCGCCACCGATTACTTTACCTAGGCAAGTAAGGTCTGGTTTGATGTTGTAGTAAGCTTGTGCGCCACCTAAAGCAACACGGAAACCTGTCATTACTTCATCAAAAATAAGCACTGATTTGTATTCATCACACACTTCACGTAGACCTTCTAAGAAGCCAGGTACAGGTGGAATACAGTTCATGTTGCCAGCAACTGGCTCAACGATGATACAGGCAATGTCGTCAGCGTATTTTTCGAAAATTGCTTTGACTTCATCAAGGTTATTAAACGACACCGTTAATGTGTGCTTAGCAAAATCTTCAGGGATGCCCGGTGAGTTAGGTACACCCATAGTCAATGCGCCTGAGCCTGCTTTTACTAGTAGTGAGTCGGCATGACCGTGGTAACAGCCTTCAAACTTTAAGATTTTGTCACGGCCAGTGAAGCCACGCGCTAAGCGAATTGCACTCATGGTTGCTTCAGTGCCTGAGCTCACCATACGTACTTTTTCGATTGATGGTACGAGCTCTTTTACTTTCTCGGCCATTAAGATTTCAGTTTCGGTTGGCGCACCATAGCTTAAGCCATTTTCAACGGCTTCTAATACCGCTTGTTTAATAGCTGGGTGGTTGTGACCCATGATCATTGGTCCCCATGAACCAACGTAATCGATATAACGGTTACCATCAGCATCAAAGGTAAAAGGACCTTCAGCTTTAGTGATGAATAAAGGAGTACCGCCAACGCCATTGAAGGCACGAACTGGTGAATTAACACCGCCTGGGATTGATTCTTGTGCGCGATTAAAAAGATCTTGGCTAATTGTCATGAATAGTCCTATTGGGTTGTCACGTTAAATGAGTTGGTTTGCAAGGGCTCAAAGAACCCAAAACGAAGCGTGTTAGCTATTACGTTTACGGCTGAACCAAGGCACGTCGACTTCATATTGCTCAACTTTGTCGGCAACATCTAAGGTTAGAGCAAACAACGCCATGCGAATTAACACGCCATTTTGTACTTGGCGAAAAATTGCTAGGTTGTCGTTGCTATTTAAATCGTTATCTAGCTCGTTTGCTTCTAAACGGCTATCTCTAGGAAGTGGGTGCATCAGTACTGAGTTGGGCTTACAGTGTGCGTTGTAAATTGCTTGGCTGATACGAAAACCACCACGGTATTTGTTAGCTTCTTCTTGTGAAGGGAAGCGTTCCTCTTGGATACGGGTTTGATACACAATATCTGCCGCCAAGTTGCCTTCCATTTTATCCACTACTTGTATTTTATGACCAGCGTTATCAACAGCATCCAAAATGTAGTCTGGCATTTGCAAGCCATCAGGTGCCACCATAGAGAATTTTACGTCTTTATAATGACAAAGTAGTTTAGATAGAGAATGTACAGTACGGCCATATTTTAAATCACCTACAAGGGCAATGTGCATACCGTCGATACCTTGGTCGAAACGACCAAGTTCACGTTCGATGGTTAGTAAGTCAAGCAAGGCTTGTGTCGGGTGCTCATTCGAACCGTCACCGCCATTGATAACAGGTACATCGCAACCTGTGGCAAATTCAGCAACAGAGCCTGCGTCTGGATGGCGCATTGCAACTGCATCTGCATACGCTGAGATTACGCGAGCTGTATCATATAAAGACTCACCTTTTGCTAACGCAGAGCTTTGCATGCCCGTGGTTTCACGAACTAAGCCACCAAGTAAGTTAAATGCAGTGCCGAAGCTTACACGGGTACGTGTACTTGGCTCGAAGAACAAGTTCGCTAAAATTGCGCCTTCTAAAACATTGGTGCGCTTTTGCTTTTTAGCATAAGGCTCCATTTTCTTAGCAACTGCAAAAATACGTTCAATACAATCTCGATCAAGCTGATTGACCGACAGGATATTTTCACCTTGGAAACTTAGCATGGGTTTGTTCCTAATTACATTTATTGGGCGCTGGCGCTCGGTATGGGAGGCCGCATAAATTTGCGCAGTACTATAGCAAATTTTTAGCGTACACAGCAGCAAATTATAAGTTAGGTTTAATAATTGCCAGTGCCACGATAGCTAAAAGGATGAGTACTGGAACTTCATTAAAAATACGGTAAAAGCGATCGCTTCGTGTATTACGGTCATGCTTAAAGTCAGCCAGTAATTTAAAGCAGTAGCCATGGTAGATGTAAAGAATAATTACTAACACAAGTTTGTAGTGCAGCCACATGCTATATCTAAACCAATCACGGCCATATTCAAAAATAGTGAGTACGCCAAACACCAGTGTTAAAACGGCAAACGGTGTAACAAAATAAAGTAAACGACGCTCCATTACTTTAAGCATTGAGTTGCAGGCTTTTTCTTCACTCATTGCATGGTAAACAAATAGTCTTGGCAGGTAAAAAATACCTGCAAACCAAGCAATCATAAAAAATACGTGGAAAGTTTTATAAACTAATAGTGCAGTCATTTAAGCATCCATTTTAATTGTTATAACAAGCTGTTACGTATGGTAAGGATATGTCTGATTTGGTCCCAACGCAAAAGTCCCATAATTTGTTGGTTATCAAGCAGGTTGTAAATATACACTGCACCGCTGCGCTTATCTTTTAGTAAGTCAAAGGCATCGGCTAAAGTGGCTTGGCTACTTAAGCCCGCAAGGCTAACATATTTGATATTACTTTCTTGGTCAGACATCAAACTTAAATCATACTCTGCGAGGCGGTAGCCATTTTCTTCATCATGAACAATAAGAGGGGTTTGGCTATCAAGGGCATCCAGCGACTCTTTGATTTGTTGTTTGTCGTCACTGTAGAGTAGCTTGAATTGTTCATCCATTTCATCCATCACCCCGACTTTTTGCAATGCTTCGGTGGCTGGTGATATTTGATATTCAAGCCCTTGGAAATCGAGTTGTTGCATAAAAATAGAGCGGTTACCAAAAAACTGCAGTGCAGTGACATAGGCCGTTGAGATCACAATCATCGCAGGCACAATAATCTCAGGACTTGAAGTTAACTCCATAACCGTGGTTAAAGCTGCAAGTGGTGCGTGTAATGTCGCGGCCAATAACCCTGCCATACCAAGCATGCTATAGGTACCTGTGATATCAACGCCTGGGCTAATAAACTGTGCAAAAAAGGCCATTAAGGTGCCCATCAAAACTCCTAGCCCAATAACAGGGCCGATGATTCCGCCGGGGATACCTAAACCAATAGCAAACAAGGTGGCGAGTAATTTGGCAATCAAGATGGTTGTTAAAAACTGCACATCGTCAGGTGATTCAATAGCAATAGTAATAGCACTCATACCAGAGCCCATTGCATGAGGGACCATATAAGCAATCAAGCCCGCGATAAATCCTGCCAGTAATAGGCGAGGAAACATGCTAAGTGGTTTAAATGTGCGAATTATGAGCATTAAGTTTTGGTTAAACGCATAAGCAACAGCGCCAAGTGCCATACCAAAAATGATTAAAAATGGATAATGCCAACCACTCAATGGGTTCATGGTGATAAGCGCAAGCTCTGAAGCATCACCGAAGACAAATTGAGTTGCTAATGCCCCTGTAACCGCTGCAAGCATGATGGGCACGAAAATATGCACTTTATATTCCCTGAGAACCACCTCCATTACAAATATGACGGCTGCTAGTGGTGTATTAAACGATGCGGCAATACCAGCCGCGACACCACAACCCGTAAGAGTGCGCATTGCATTATGGGGAAGGTGTAACTTGTCGGCGAGTAAACTCGCACCTGTTGCGCCCATATGTACTGATGGACCTTCTCGACCAACTGAAAAACCACTAATTAGAGCTAGTGCACCACCGACAAATTGGTTGACCGTGTTATAGAGCGGCATATGACCATAATGTTTTTTAATGCGGTGTATTACGAATGGGATGCCAAGGCGATAATGCTTAAAGCCTGTTAAGGCGGCAAATAAGGCAATTAATAAGGCTGCACCAACAGGCATTATCACCCGTTCGTAAGTTGGTAAAGTGGTAAAATCGTCGGGCTTATCTAAAAATAAGCTTTGAAAAAACATGATGGTGAGGCGAAAAAGTATGATCAACACTGCCGCAATTAACCCTGCACTTACACCAAGTAAGCACAATTGCACAGATGTTTTAGGCTTTGCTAGGCGACGTCTTAGTCTCTCAAGCCACATGCATATTTCCTCACAGCACTTTTGAGCTGCAGTTTAGCAAATCAAATTCACTAAGTCGTTGGGATTTTATAATTTATCCGCATTTTGGGTAAATTTAGCTAATCTGTGCTGTTGTTAATTTGCTTCGTTAATTCAGGTAAGCGAGCGGTAATTGCTTTAGATAATTCATCTACAAGCGGTGCGTGTTTTTTATGAATAACTGTGTTTATAGCCAATTGTCTTAAGATAACCACAGAGAAGTCATTTTGAAAAGTGTTGATATCGCTATTCAGTGCAGGGTAGAGCGCATAATCTAGACGGCCTTTTTTTAACATTTTAAGGGTATGGCTTAAGTCTTCGTTATTAATAATTTCTGCCTTAATATCAAACTCGCTGAGAATTTCGGTATCACCAATAGAGCTCATAATTCGATTATTTGGTTTAGCTAAAATATCCCGGTCACATGGCCTTGATTTTCGACACAAAAGTACCAAGTTTATAATGCCAAGACTTGGCTCAACGACAATCACGTTGTCGAACTTTTTTAGGTTGCTTTTTGAACGCACAATATCACCGTCAACCACGCCTGCGTTCAATAGCAATACGCCTCTTCTAGCCGGGGTTGCTTGCATCTGAACCTTGATATTTAAATCACTATAAACATCAGCCATTATTTCTTTAAAAGGAGTGATGCGAGGTATATCTATATAGGTTAACAACAATTTTTTTGGCCGAGAGTAGTTTGTTGCTAAAGAACTAGTGCCAGCAAATAAATCATTGAGTAAAGTGATTTTAGCCTGATTTTCCGCATTATCTCTCATACCAATCACTAACGGGAAGTCTGGAAACTGAGTCACTATTTTTGGCTCTGGGAAGTTCTGCTGCCTTGCAAAGTAATTAAGAACTTTTGGCGCACTAATCGCAAAATTAATTTGCTTAGTTTGCATTAAGTGAAACAACTCTTCATCGTTTGTTGTTTTTACTATGCTGTCTTCATAGGATTTGATTACTTTTTTGATAACATCAGGGTAGGTGTAGGGCCCAACAACTCCTACTTTATTTTCACTAAAAAGCTGTTCAATATTTTCAAAATCCTGTGGGTTTGACTGGGTAGTAATAACCGCTATTTGGGAGTTTAAGATAGTTGGTGAGGCAATAAAACCAGGCATTATTTCTGAAGGCCAAGCAGGATAATAACCAAGGTAGCCTGTTAACTCGGCTTTTTTTATAGCATCCTGCCAAGGTAAGTATTCAACCTCAAGACTTATAGATTGTTTAGCAAGCGAGCTTCTTAAAAAAGCGATGGCATCTCCGCCATTTTCCATTTCACTGCTAGCATATGGAGGGAATTCTAGTGAGGTTATTTTCCAAGTTTCTTGTAACCTTGTACTAGCCGCTGAAGATGAGCTGAAAACAAGTATAATAAGAGCATAAAAACAAGTGCGCATGGTAAAAAGCTGTATCTTATACACAACTGACGCTGCCGACGA
>NZ_JAKEVN010000131.1:0-10446 GCF_022398505.1 Pseudoalteromonas sp. Isolate3
ATTTAATAATACGTGAAATTTATCTAATTCCTAGTCGGTATTTTCAGATTTAGTTAAGCACAACGTAGTAGTCTGTATCGGCAAGACAGCGACATAAAGTCACATCTTCTGAAAATGTTGTGCTTTGTATTTTACCTTTTTCTAAGCCAAGCGTATGGCATTTGCTTTGACAATTCATGTAGGCATTCCATGCGAGGTATTCGTTGCACACAAAATTAACTGCATACAAAAGGGTGAGTATGATGAATAATTGCTTGGCTAGATACAGCCCTGTGCGTCTAGACATACTTGTTACCTTGCCCAGGATTCATTATTCAAGTGTAGTTCAATTAGAGCCATTAAGTGCTTTTTGAAGTCGTTTTTCTATTGCCTTATGTTCCTTTTTCACGATATGTTTTATAAGTTACAGAAAATTAATCAGTTATAGGAAAATCAATGACGCCGGCTATAAACTTATTAAAAAAGAAAGGCATTAGTTTTGATGTGCTCAGCTATCAGCATGAGCCTTCACAACAACAGTTTGGCCTTGAAGCGGTTGAAAAATTGAATCTTCCTGCTGAGCAAGTATTTAAAACCTTAGTACTCGAAGATACAGAACATCAACTCTTAGTTGCTATTGTCCCTGTTAGTCAGCAAGTTAATTTGAAAATGTTGGCAAAGGCTGCGTGCGTTAAAAAAGTGCAAATGGCTCCACAACAGAAAGTCGAAAATACGACTGGTTATATTTTAGGTGGTGTAAGCCCACTTGGTCAGAAAAAACGTCTTGTGACCTATGTTCATGAATCTGCAAAAGAATTTGATGTTATGTATGTGTCGGCTGGTAAACGTGGTTTAGAAATTGCCCTGTCTCCGCAGGATCTTTGCAGTTTACTTAATGCTAAATTTGCTAATTTTTAGCAATGTATTTTTGGTAGGTTATGCCACCGGGTTGTGTAGTGAGGCGATAGATACTCACGCTTCATATGCCAACGAGTTGTGGGTGTTTGGCTGGCTATCGCAAGCGTACCAACCCCATAACGAGCATTGATGTTATCAAGGCACTGCATCAGTTTAGGGTTATCTATAGGTGCTTGAAATAAATCTGGTTGCTGAAACATTTGACTTGATAACTCAAGTGCACCCACACCACATTTGTAAAATTGCACACCAGGCTTATAGAGGTGTTTAAATATCTCGCTGATGGCATTCGCAAACACGCAGCTATCAGCTGTGGCGACACTGAACTCATAAATATAAGATTTTTTATAATAGTCGTCTTGATGAGGCGAGCTGGCGACAAACAGTAATAAGCGTTTAGTTTGTGAGCCTTGCGTACGCAGCTTTCTTGCCACAATAGTGCCGTGATTGATCAGTGCAGTTTTTAGCGCTGTGGCATCAGTGATACGTTCCCCAAAACTGCGGGTCGAGAAAATCTCTTTTTTGTCTTGGCGCACTTCATCCCACGCTAAACAACTTTTACCACGTAACTCGTTCACTGTTCGCTCTAGGACTATACTGAATAAACGTTTCATTTTTCGTGGCTCTTGCTCAGCTAAATCAAAAGCCGTATTTATATTTATTGCTTTAAGCTTTTTAGCTAAGCGTCTGCCAACTCCCCATACATCTTGTACATCCATCGCTTTTAAAATGGCTAACCGTGAAGGTTCCGAATCAATCACTGCAACGCCATCAAAGCCGGGTAGCTTTTTCGCTGCATGATTAGCCGCCTTAGCAAGGGTTGCTGTTGGGCCAAATCCAACACCGACTGGCAGCTTTGCTTCGCGCCACACGGTACGACGAATATCATGGCCATAACTATGCCAATCGTGAACAAAGCTGGTGAAACCTGTAAAGTTTAAAAATGACTCATCTATAGAGTATATATGTTGGTTATCGCAAAAGCGGCCAATTACATTCATCATCCGCTCGCTTAAATCGGCGTACAGCTCATAGTTAGATGAGCGGATCACTACTTGGTTATCTTCGAGTATTTTCTTTACTTGAAAATAAGGCTGAAACTTTGGAATAGCCAGCTTTCGTGCGATTGGACACACGGCACAAATACAGCCATCGTTATTGGTCAGTACAACGACAGGTTTACTGCGAATTGCTGGATCAAACACTTTTTCTGCGCTGGCATAAAAAGCTACGGCATCGACTAAGGCGTACATGATAATAACTCTTTACTACTGCGATGTAAGCGAATAGAGCGAGTGACCACGCCTTCTAGTTGAAATTCATCAGATTGACGTAGTTGCACTGCAGGGTATTTGGGCGATGCTGATAATAACTGTGCATTGTGTTTATCTAACAGTTTACAGACAAATAAACCATTTAGATTTGCCACAATTACATCGCCATTTTTAACGTCTTCGGCGCGATCAACCAGTAATAAGTCGCCATCAAAAATCCCCACACCTTGCATTGATTCGCCAGAAGCAATACCAATAAATGTTGCATCAGGGTGCTTAATCAATAGCTGATCTAATGATAAGCCTAGCTCTTTGTATTGTGCTGCCGGTGATTCAAAACCACACACGCCAGCTTCGATATAAATAGGAATAACACGCATAACAAAACCACTGTACTGTATATTTTCACAGTATAGTGGTTTGTGGTTATCTTGCCAATAAGATCACGGGGTGTTGTTATTGATATTTTCGATCATGGTTGTGGCAATAGCGATAAAATTACGTACTTGTTCATCAGTTAAACCTTGGCAAAGTTTGGCATCGACCTCTTGCTCTGCAACTTCTAAGCGCGAGAACAGGGCGTTACCTTGATCAGTAAACGATAAAATTAAACAGCGCTTGTCATTTTCGTCGGCACATTTATAGACCAGTTCAAGCTTTATAAGCTCTTTTACTAAGCGTGCTATTTGTGCTTTATCACGGCCTGTTTTGGCAACAATATCATTCGCGGTACAGTGCTGTGTTTGGGCAATAATATGTAAGCAGCGTACATGCAGAGCGTTAAGACCAAGCTCGTTTGCGTTAATTGCTTCTCGTACAGTGACACGATAACTTTGTGCCAGTGTAAATAAAGCAGAAGAAAGAGAAGTTTGTGACATGGCTTACCTAAATTATGCTAGTTGGTATTAGTTGACATAATCAACTAAAAGCGTATAGTTGACTATATCAACTATTGGGGCGTTGTGCAATTTAACCAGCTAGGAGACCAACATGGCTAGAAAAGTTCGTCGTGCAACTGTATTAAGTACTACGCGTATTTCCCCGCATCTACAAAGAATTGTCGTTGGATCAGATGAGTTTGCCGATTTCCCGCAAGACGCAAAAGGTGCGTACGTAAAAGTACTGCTACCTCACTCGGGTGAATCTAAGGTTGAACTTGATCTACAAGCTAAGCGTCCTGCATTAATGCGCTCTTATACTATTCGCAATATTCATCCTGTTAACGGTGCAATTACCCTCGACTTTGTAGTTAACCAGCACATAGGCGTGGCAAGCAACTGGGCACAAAATGCGGTAGTAGGCGACGAGGTAGGTATTGCAGGACCTGGGCCTAAAAAACTCACCGACTTAACTCAAACACATTATCTAATGTTGGCTGATTTAACTTCAGTGAATGCAATAAATGGCTATTTACAAGTATTACCGAAAGACGCAATTGTTGATGTCATTATTCACGTTGCAGATAAAGCCGATATCATCGAGCTTGAGCAAATTAAAGCTAACACTCAGCACAGCATTAAATGGCTAGTTACAAAAAAGCCTGAAACAGAACTACTCGATCAAGTAATACGATTTTGTGCAGGATATAACACACAACCTATGGTATTTATGGCATTGGAAGCAAGCTTAGTAAAATCTGTGCGCCGCTTAATAACAAACCGCTTTGCTGTTGACCATGAGCATATTGTTGCATCAGCATATTGGAAGCGAGGTATTGATGCCGATGGCCTAAAGGTGGAAAAACAGCAACAAAGTCGTGCTTAATTAGCATTTGAAAAATAGTCGTTCGCTCTCATTTACTAAATATAATGAGTTTAATTTTGGAGAGCGAATGTCTGACCTTACCAACACGCCTTTTTCATTGCTTGAGTTGAGCCCAATGAAAGAGCACGAAACAGTTTCGCAAACATTAGCTAATAGCGTTACTTATGCACAAACAGCTGACAGACTTGGCTTTAATCGGTTTTGGATGGCAGAGCACCATAATATGCGCGGTATTGTTTGCGCTGCAACCTCAGTACTGATTGGTCACATAGCAGGTAAAACCCAGAATATTCGCGTAGGTGCGGGTGGGGTGATGTTACCTAATCATCCACCGCTGGTGGTTGCTGAACAATTTGGTACTCTTGAAAGTTTATATCCCGGTCGAATTGATTTAGGGCTTGGCCGTGCTCCAGGCAGCGACCCAATTACCAGCCGTGCCTTGCGCCGAGACGAACAACGCGCTGAACACTTTAATGATGAAGTAACTGAGCTTCAAGGTTTGCTTGGCCCATACAAAGGTGATTCACCAGTACGTGCAATCCCAGGTGAAGACACGAATGTGCCTATCTGGTTACTTGGCTCAAGCCTTTATAGTGCACAATTAGCTGCTAAAAAAGGCTTACCATATGCATTTGCAGGACATTTTGCCCCGCGTTTTGTTGAAGATGCTATTGCATTATATCGCAGAGAGTTTCAACCATCCGAAGTGTTAGATAAGCCATACGTAATGCTGGGCTTACCTGTTGTAGCCGCTGACACAGATGAACAAGCACGATTTTTATCAACAACCGCGAAACAGCGCATTTTAGCACTTATGCGTGGTAAGCCGCTTTGGCTTAAAGAACCTGTAAAAAGCATGGATGGTTTATGGACAGCGCAAGAAAAAATGCAAGTAGAAAACTTTTTAGGACTTTCTGTCGTTGGTGATCAAGCGAGCGTTAAGCATAAGCTGAGTATGATTAAACAGACGCTACAGGTTGATGAGTTTATTTTTACTAATGACCTGTATGATTTGAGTGACAGACAACATGCGTTAGAAATATTAGCAGACATCATGAACTAATACAGTCAAACGAATGATGAAAAACATGATGCGTATAACGATTTATTATACGCATAAATTGGACTCTGACACTCATGCAATAAACGGTTTTATAGATTGAAACAATTTAATTATTCCGTTTTAAGGATTGAAATTAACTTTATACAATACATTTATAAACTATTACCCTAGGAAGGTGCACCGTGAAATCTCAAACAATTGCCGCAGTAGAACCCCAATCAAAAACAGCATTAATCGCTGAGGGTGGTGGGCAACGAGGGATTTTTACAGCAGGTGTGCTCGATGCATGGTTAGAAAACAATTACGATCCATTTGATTTATTCATTGGCACATCGGCAGGCTCACAAAATTTAACGAGTTATTTAGCGCGTCAAAAAGGCTATGCAAAACGTTTGATCAGAGGGCTTTCTCGTCATAAACGTTTTTTCCAACTTGGCCGTGGGCTGTTTGGTAAAAGCATTGTCGATCTTGATTGGTATTTTGATAAAACCAAAGAAGTAAACCGTGCCCTTGATTTTAAAACAGCAACGCAAAGCCTAGGCAATCGCGAACTATTGATCACAACTACTAATGCGGCTGACCGTAAACCTTATTACTTGAGCCCAAATGGTGAAGATATGCAATGGTTGGCACTGTTAAAAGCATCAAGCGCATTACCGTTTTTATATAAAGATGGGGTTAACTTAACTCCTTGGCTGACAACTAAAGCTGCGAACGATGCAATTATTCAGAGCTCTAATACTGATTTAGTTCATGATATGTATCTAGATGGTGGTTTAGCAGCTCCATTACCAGTAAAAGAAGCCTATAACCGGGGAGCCCGAGATATTGTGGTTATCCGCACTGTGGATGAAAACTTTCAAGTTCAGTCAGAGTGGATGAATAAGATAAAATCGATAGTACGTGTATCGGGTTATTGTCCTAAAACAATCGATTATTTAGTACAGCACGAACAAGCTTATCAAGATGAACTTGATTTTATTGCCAATCCTCCAAGTGATGCGCGGATCACGCAAATTTTTGCAGGCGATAAACTACGCAGTAAGCTACTTGGTAGTACAGACTATGATCTACGCTACGATCACAAATTGGGATTAGCGGCGGGTCGTGAATTTTTACAGCAACAACTGCTAAATTAGTCGGGCGTAAGTTCGGTTAATTAATCACATTGCCTACTTGAGATATTTGTAAATAGAGTTAAAGTGGTTAGCTATTCACTTTTTGTGATTTGTTATTCTATAAGAAAAATAAAGGCTTGCCATGTTTAACACTTTGGTATCGACAATCAATGGTCTTCTCTGGGGAGAAGGCCAAATTCTTATCTATATTCTTCTGTTTGCCGGAATCTGGTTTTCGGTGCGACTTAAAGCGATTCAATTGGTTAAATTTAGCCATATGTTTAGCCTATTAAAGACGAGTAGCAGCACAGATAAAAACTCAATCAGCTCGTTTCAAGCCTTATGTACTGGTCTTTCAGCCCGTGTTGGTACTGGTAACCTTGCTGGGGTTGCCGTTGCTATTTCATTAGGTGGCAGCGGAGCAATATTTTGGATGTGGGTGATTGCCATTTTGGGCATGGCCACAGGCTTTGCCGAAAGTGTACTTGGGCAAGTGTACAAAGTAAGAGATGCTAATGGCGAATTTAGGGGCGGGCCAGCTTATTATATTCAACAAGGGTTAGGTAGTAGGGCGCTTGCGGTGAGTTTTGCCTTTTGCTTGTTTCTTGGGTATGGCTTTACGTTCAGTGCTATGCAGACTAATACAATTACTGATGCTCTCAATTACGCATTTGAAATTCCAACATTGTATTCAGGTATTGTGATCACAATACTAGCAGGCTCAATTATTTTAGGTGGTTTTAAAGCGATCGCCCGCTTTGCTGAGCGAATTGTGCCAGTAATGGGCATTTTATTTGTGCTAGCCGCTATCATTATCACCTTGCTTAATATTGGTAAAGTGCCCGAGATGATTGAAGATATCTTACTTTCAGCCTTTGGCTTACAAGAAGCTGGAGCCGGGGCTATGGGCGCAGCAATAAAAAATGGCATTCAGCGTGGCCTATACTCTAATGAAGCTGGCGCCGGTAGTGTACCGCATGCATCAGGCTGCGCATCGCCAGTTCCGAATCATCCGGTCACTCAAGGCTATATTCAAATGCTTGGGGTGTTTTTTGACACCATTGTATTGTGTAGTTGTACTGCGGTAATTATTCTACTGGCTGATATTGATATAAGCGGCGAAATGGAAGGAATACGCTTAACTCAATCTGCAATGACAGCGCATATGGCTGCTGGTGGCATTTACTTTGTAGCGGCTGCGATTTGTTTATTTGCGTTTACTTCTGTGGTTGCAAATTATGCCTATGCAGAAAGTAACCTACATTTATTTAAGCTTGATAATAAACTTGGCCGTGGCATTTACACCTGTTTATATTTATCAATGATGATTTGGGGAGCTTCAGCAACTATTAAACAAGTGTGGGATCTGGCAGACATTGCTTTAGGTTTAATGACAGTGGTGAATGTAATCGCTATTATACGCTTAACGCCAACCATCTTATCTGTGACAAAAGACTATCATAGTCAACGTGAAGCAGGGCAAGAACCGAGCTTTGATTCTGAAAAAGTGCAGGTTCAAGGTCAAACAGAGCAAGGAATTTGGCGCAAATAATCTAAAACAATAACGAGCAAAGTAACCATGATAGATATTTACGCAGGGCCAAGTGCTGCAAAAGTTATTCAAGAGCAAGGCCTATCTGCAGATTTGTTTAATACCTTTTTAGGGGCAAGCGGCGGGCCAAAGTGGTTTACTTTATTTGGTCTGGATAAATATCTATTTGGTGAATTTTTTAAAGACCGTAGCACACCTTTAAACTTATTAGGGTCAAGCGCTGGCGCGTTTAGATCTGCCTGTTTTGCACAAAACGATCCTGTTGCTGCTATATCAAGATTAGCAAAGTCATATTCTGAAACACGTTATTCATCCAATAAAGCAAAGCCTGAAGAAATAACAACAAAAGCCCGAGAGTTGTTACGCTATGTGTTTGCCGAAAAAGGCATTCAAGAAATTATTAATAACCCAATTTTTAAAGCCCACTTTATAGTTGCAAAATCGAATGGATTTACAGCATCAGAAAACAAAGTAATGCAATTAATGGGTTTATCAAAAAGCTACTTACTAAACAGAATGAATAGACGTTTTTTAAGTAAGCAATACGAGCGTTATGTGTTTCAGCCTGCTGATAGTAAGTTATCATTTTCAGATAACAATACTTTTAATACCCATACTATAGAGTTAAACGAAGATAACTTACCGGATGCTTTACTTGCTTCGGGCTCTATTCCATTAGTAATGCAAGGCATTAAAAATATAACAGGAACACCGCCTGGTATGTATCGCGATGGTGGTATCATCGATTATCACTTTGACTTAAATATACATAATGATGGGCTTATTCTATATCCACATTTTAATAGCAGCCCTAAAGCAGGGTGGTTTGACAAAAGCTTAAAGCGCGGTATAACCTCAAGTAACTATGATAAGGTGGTGATGATCACCCCATCAGCTGACTTTGTTGCTTCATTACCCTATGGCAAAATCCCTGATCGTAAGGATTTTACTGAGCTTGATGCAGATACACGGATAAAATATTGGCAGCAGGTATTCAAAGAAACCGAACGGCTAGCAGATGCTTTTGATGCAGTGTGTACTAAAACGCACACACCGAAAGTAAACCTTATCAATTAAAATAAAACATTGATAGCCGTTATTTAAACTGATTAATCAGCGCAGTCTGCTCAGTAACTTTACTGAGTAACGCTTCGCATAACTGCTGTGAAGTATGGCCAAGCTCAGTACATTTATGAGCAAAATCTTGTGCTGCGGTTAGGTTTGTAGCAATAACCTGACTCGCAGTCAGTTGCTCATTCATAGCATGAGCTATAATACTATTGAGCTCACTTAATTTTATTGATTGTGCTTTTATGTGGTCCAAACTATCACCGCTTTGATGTGCAAGCTCTACACTTTTAGCTGACAAGTTTAGCCCGTCTTTCATGGCAACTTGGGCTTCCTTTGAAGCATGAGTAAGTTGATTCAATACATTGTTTATCTCTTCTGTTGATTGTTGAGTTCGTGAGGCCAGTGCACGTACTTCACCTGCAACAACCGCAAAACCTCGGCCATGATCACCCGCTCTGGCAGCTTCAATAGCCGCATTTAAGGCAAGTAAATTAGTTTGATCAGCAATAGCGTTTATCTCAGATAAAATTGCCACAATATGTTGATTACCTTCTATTAAGTTTTCTAATTGGCTACTAGCTGTCTTAAGCTTTTTATCAAGCTCGCTGATTGAGTTTATGGTTTGCTTGACCGCAAGTGAGCCTTCTTCGGTTGCTTGATTAGACTTTTCGGCAGCTTGATTAGATTTTTTAGTACTTGAAGATAGTTCATTAATAGACGCGGTCATTTGTTCTGTTGCGACAACAATTTGAGAAACTTCATCCGTTTGTTTATTTAAAAGCTCAGTAACATTATGGCCGGACTCTGCACACTGCTGAGCATTTTGATTAACGCCCATGGTCACATCATTAACACGGCCAACGACAGCCTTTAATTTAGCTTGTTGCATCTCTAAAGCAAGATTTAAAAAACCAGAAAGATCATTGGTACCAGAATAGAGGTAAGCCATTAAAGGATTATCGTATACTTGTTTTGCTTTACTGATCAGCGCTAAGTATTTTTGACGCCAAAAATACATGAGCCCATTAGCTGATGCTAAGAGCAGTACAAGTAAACAGTTAAAAATATCGAATCTAGAACTAAATACGCCAGCCAGCGAACCTAAAAAACTAATGAGTAATAGGGCACTTATGTAAAGAGTGGCATCGAACTTTGCCGCAGTAGCATGGGATTTTTGATTATCGTTTATTTTAGCGTATTCCGCTGTTGCTCTTTGTACAACATCATCGCTTTGCTTGGTTCTTACAGATTGAAACTCAACAGTACGACCACTTTTATCTTTAATTGGTGTTACAAAGGCATTCACCCAATAGTAATTACCATTTTTACAACGATTTTTAACGGGCCCCATCCAAGATTGACCATTTTTAAGGTGTGTCCATAAATCAGCAAAAGCAAGTTTTGGCATGTCTGAGTGGCGAACGAGGTTATGAGGCTTACCCTCCATTTCATCAAGTGTATAGCCAGCTATCTTACAAAATTCATCATTGGCATAAGTAATAAAGCTTTGTAAATCTGTAGTCGATAATAGGATGTCAGATTCAGAAAATTTAACTTCGGTATCGGTTTTAATTCTATGTTTCACGTCAAAATCATCCAAGTACAGCTTTGGTTTCAGAAAGTTAAATTAGCGTTTAACAAAACAACCTAAAATCAAAAAGAAAGTTAGTGCTAAATTAGCTACTAATGTTTATAAACAATTTAGCG
>NZ_JAKEVN010000132.1:0-10214 GCF_022398505.1 Pseudoalteromonas sp. Isolate3
AGAAAAAGGAATTATGATGAAAAAGTTTCTCTGTACGTTATCGATCATTTTCAGCTTACCGCTTTATGCTTATCAAACCGACACCTATACGTTTAAAGGTAAAAAAACAGCCATAGAAAAACCTGTGACGGTGACGATACCGGATGGCTATCAAGAATCAAAAAAATACAATGTTATATATGTCTTACATGGCTACAGTGGCAATCATAGTGATTGGACAAAGCTTACAGATATAGAAAAACTAGCAGATCAATATGATGTTATCATTGTTAATCCTGATGGTAACTATGGCTCTTGGTATCTAGATTCAGATATCGACAAAAGTTCGCAATACGAGACTTACATCGCTGAAGATTTAGTCAATTATATAGACTCAACCTATTCGACCAATCGGTCTAAAAGTGGGCGTGCAATCACAGGCTTATCGATGGGAGGGTTTGGCGCGTTGCATATTGCTATCAATAACCAAGCACGGTTTGCTGCAGTATCAGGGATGTCTGCGGGAGTCGATGTTAGGCCGTTTAGTGCAGAGTTTGACCTTGCAAAAGTACTCGGCAGTTACGCTGAAAACAAAGAAAAATGGGATAGCATAGCCATTATTAATAACCTTCATAAAATTGCTGCAGGCAATACGGCATGGAAAAAGGGGGCTGATAATTTAGCGATTATGCTTGATATTGGTGTAGATGATTTTTTTATAGAGCAAAACAGAGCACTACATCAAGCTATGTTAGACCTGCGTATTCGCCATGATTATATAGAACGCCCAGGCATTCATGACTGGCACTATTGGAATAAAGTAATTGCCTATCAATTTTTATTTTTAACCTCTCATATGGCGCCATAAAGGATGTTTCAACGTATTCTTGTGTTAATTGCCATTGGCTTTTTTGGTTTTATAGGTTGGGTTATTTACCTTGCCAATACCGGACAAAAGTCGGTATTTTTTGATCTCGTTGCAGTCATTCCTTACGGTGATAAGTTGGGGCATTTTTGCTTATTTGGTCTACTCACGTTATTCATCAACCTTGCCTTTAAATTTAAGACAATGGCTGTAGGGGGACGACCTATCTATTTAGCTGTGTTGATTGTTAGTACGTTTGTGATTTTAGAAGAGCTAAGCCAGTATTTTGTCGAATCGAGAACATTAGATTTTATCGATTTAATTGCTGACTTTGCGGGTATCGCAGTATTCAGTGCTATTTCAGCTTGGCTTTGCAAAAAGTTATATCCAACTAAGAGCTAAACTTTCAGTAACTTGCTTGGTTTCGTCTATAATCAGTGTAGACCAAGCCTAAAAGTTGCGTATGAACAGAGATACCTCGGATTATTTGTCAGATATTATTGATCTATTACTCGATGCTGTATGCGTAGTTGATGCCAAAGGTACGTTATTGTTTACTAATCCTGCCTTTGAAACAATCTTCGGATACACACCAGAAGAAGCTATAGATAGGAATATGCTGGACTTTGTTTACCCAGAGGACAGGGCCAAAACTATTAATGCCATAAACCAAATTGTGGTCAATGATCAGCATCCACGATTTGAAAATCGTTGGGTAAGAAAAGATGGCAGAGTGGTTCATGTATTGTGGTCTGTCTATTGGTCAAAAGAAAAACAAGTCAGAGTGGCTATCGCTTATGACATAACAGAGCAAAAAAATCTCGAACAAAAACTGATATATATGGCGGGACACGACCCCCTCACCGATCTTCCTAATCGTAGTTATTTAACTACCCAACTTGAAGAGTCATTATCAATTGCAAATACTATTTCAACAGTGATTGCAGTACTTTTTATCGATATAGATGGTTTTAAGCAAGTTAATGATGTTCATGGCCATGGCGCTGGCGACAAACTATTAAAAACGATTGCAATGCGCATTCGTCATGTTTTGAGAAAGGAAGACAGTGTAGGGCGCTTAGGCGGCGATGAGTTTGTAGTTATTCTCAATAGCATTAAACACAAAAGTGATGTTATTAAAATCGTTGATGAGCTAATAGCGGAGATATGTCAGCCTTTAGTTTACAATGATGCGGAGCTTACCTACTCACCCAGTATTGGTGCCGTGCTGTTTCCTGAACATTATGGTGATGCTGAATATTTAATTCAGTGTGCCGATAAAGCCATGTACAAAGCAAAGAATGAAGGGGGGAATCGTATGGTTTTTTATAATGATGGAATAAAGTTACCCGGCGCTAAAAACACAGGTTAGCGTATCATAAACTACAGCAGGTATATGGTTTCAACCTAATAATTTGTTTTCTAACTCATAACTATTGCACGAAATGAAATATTAGTTAGCCTTGAATGATTCATTGAAGGAGTGAAACTATGTTTAAGCGTAAAATAATAACAAATAGTGCTTTTTTTAGCTCATCACTGTTATTGGTAGCGGCGGCTCATGCCACAACACCTCAATATAAAGAACAACAAGCTTTGCATGAAATTGCAAGTGCCGTTTCTAAAACACGTATAGAGCAAGATATTCAAACGCTGGTTGACTTTGGCACTCGCCATACTCTCTCTGAGACGAAATCAGATACGCGTGGTATTGGTGCTGCAAGACGTTGGATCAAGTCTGAGTTTGAGGCGATTTCTAAAGCTTGTGGTAACTGCCTAGAAATCATTGAAGTAAAAGACACTATTTCCGGTGAAAAGCGTATTCCAAACCCGGTTGAAGTTGTCAATATTGTGGCTATTCAGCGCGGTCAAGTTGATGCTAATCGCATGGTTATGATGTCGGGTGATATTGATTCGAGAGCCTCTGATGTAATGGACTATACCTCAGATGCGCCAGGGGCTAACGATAATGCATCTGGTGTGGCTGGCGTGCTGGAATCGGCGCGAGTTTTATCAAAGTATAAATTTAATGGCTCAATTGTTTATGCAGCTTTATCTGGTGAAGAGCAAGGCTTGTTTGGCGGCAAAATTTTAGCTAAATACGCTCAAGATCATAATTGGCGTGTTCATGGTGTTTTAAACAACGACATGATTGGTAACTCAACGGGCATTAATGGGGTAACAGATAACACAACTGCACGTATCTTCTCTGAAGGTACTCGCGTTATAGAAACAAAAGAGCAAGCCCATAAACGCCGTTTTACGGGGGGTGAAGTTGACTCTGCAAGTCGTAACCTTGCGCGTTACATAGATACAATCGCAGACCGCTACATTGAGAACCTGGATACCATGTTGATATATCGACTCGATCGTTTTGGTCGAGGAGGGCATCATCGTCCATTTAACGATGTTGGCTTTGCGGCTGTGCGTATTATGGAAACCAACGAAAACTACAACCAACAGCATCAAGACTTACGTACTGAAAATGGTATTACCTATGGTGACACCATTGACCATGTTGATTTTGCCTATGCAGCGAAATTAACTTCACTAAATGCGGTGACTATGGCTTCAATAGCGTGGGCTCCAGCACCGCCAACGGGCGTTAGTATTTCAGGTGCTGTAAAGCCAAGTACAACCTTAGCGTGGGATGAAAGTGATGATCCAACGGTGGTTAGTTATAAAATCTATTGGCGTTATACTAGCGAACCACAATGGCAATTTAGCCGTGATGTTGGCAAAGTAACAGAAGCAACACTGAAAAATGTCGTGATAGATAACTACTATTTTGGTGTTGCTGCTGTGAACAAAGATGGTATTGAATCACCGGTTGTATTTCCTGGTGATGTTGGCGCATTCGAATGGCCAAACAAATAACTAAATAGGAATAGTTAAGTCATAGCGAACACCACCCAGTTCGCTATGAGCTGCCATAATACGCCAGTTATGGGCTTCGACAATTTGTTTTACAATCGCAAGCCCAATTCCTGAACCTGATTGTTTCACTGTTTTTAAGTCTGGCACTCTATAAAGATGGTCAAAAATCTTTGCTAAACTCTCGTCGCTGACGCCAGGGGCTGAATCTTCATAGCAGATTAATAACCGTGTTTGGTTTTGGCTAATCGTAAAATTAATTTTCCCAGGCTGCTGCGTGTACTTAATCGAATTACTGATTAAGTTTGCAAATAATTGTGAAAGCCTTGTTGCATCACATTCTAGTGTTAATTCATCCGTTATATTTTGTGTGAACCCAACTTCAAACTTATCAAGTTGAATAATCATATCTGCGTGTAAGCTTTGGAAATACTCTGCAGCATTAATTTTTGTTAGGTTGAGCTGAAAGCTATTTTGTTCAAGTAGTGATATTTTATTTAAATCACTGACTAAAGTAGCCATGTCGGTGATTTTTTGGTTGAGCTTTTCGTAAGTGAGCTCATTAAATTGAGTTAGGCCTGCTTGAAGGGTTTCAAGGTGTAAGCGTAAACCCGTTAGTGGACCACTTAGCTCGTGAGCAACTTGTGATAATAACTTACTACGTTGACTAATTTGTTTATCTAGATAATTTCGACGCTGTTCAATGAGTTGTTTTCTCTGTCTCACTCTTAATAATGCGATGCCCATTACAGCTAAAAGCAAGCTAAATATTAAAATACTATATAGGATAGTTTGGCGCTGAGAGGCAATAGCTTGGCTTTTTTCATTATCTTGGAGCTTTAAATCTTGAATAGCCAAGTCGCGGTCGCGCATAGCAATGGAGTTCTGCAGCTCAGCTAAACGTTGATTGTAGTTGTTACGGGCAAAACCTTTTTCAAGCTCAGTAATCGTTTTTTGATATAAAAATGCCTGTTGATAATCTGTTTGTTTTTCTGCCACTGTTGTCAGATGCTCAAGGGCAATGATTTGTTTTTGTTGTTTATTCTTGGTTTTACTTAATTGGTAGGCTTGCTCTGCATAATGTTTAGCTTGTTTAAGTTCAGAAGAGCCAATATATAGTTTTGCTAATGTGAGTAACACATCTATATATAAGTGATCGTCATGTTTGAGCTCAGTGATTTATAGCAATATTATGGTTTGCCCAGGCAGAATTTCGAGTGCTGTTATAACTCGCAAACACTTGTTGTGCTTGTTTAGCGTAATCCAGTGCTGAAGTGTAGTTTTTTAGCCCATATTCACATTGTGATAGCTTAACAAGACTATGTCCGATATCAGAAAGAGCTCCAGTTTGCTTATCAAAATATAAGGCTGTGTTAAATTCGCCTTTTGCTTTTTCGAATTGTTCTAAATCTAAATAACTTTGCGCAATCGAATAACTTATACCAGCTTGCAGTGAAATAGACGGCGACATTTTCTGAATTACTTCTCGACGTTTTAATTTATATTCGAGAGCAAGGGTCAAACGATCTAACTGTTCAAGGTTACGAGAGTAACCTTGGTATAGTATCTCTTTTTGTTTTAATGTTAATTCGCGTTTATCGTTGTGAATGTACGTCTCTAAAAGGGTTAAGGCTGCTTGGTACTTTCCAGAATTATGATAAGCACTAACAAGGCTCGCCACGGCATCAATCTCATAATCAGTAAATTGCAAACGCTGAAAAAGGGCAACATTTTGTTGAGACAGTTGAATAGCGGTCTCTAAGTCATTTTGTCTGTATGCCAATCGCGCTTTAGCTAGATACAACTCGCTATAAATAGGGGAGTCGTTTTTGTATTGGGGCATGGATTCAAGCTCATCAAAAATAGTTTGCGCTTGTTGAAACTTTCCTAAGTGTATATAAACGTGTATCAATCTAACATTAAAGCTTATTTGCTCTGCAAGGCTGGCAGTTTCGATAAGGTGCTTATCAATACTTATTAAATACTCATAACGTTTTTGATAGTCGCTGATTGTAATGGCTTCATCAATGTTGCTTTGCAGCGTTGATGCAAAAGCACTGCTGAGGTATAAGATACAAAACAGAAGGTAAGAGGTTTTAAGTTTCATAGTGCGGTTTATTATAAATTTATTCCGCATTAGTTTAGCATGCCATTCTTTTAAGTGGGGATGATTCGCTTATGTGACCAAAAAGAGTTGCATTTTGCAATTATCCTTCTCGCATCTTGCAAGTAATTTGGATTGCTCGTTCATAAGGTATTGTTATAAAGCTATTTATTTTTTGGAATAGTTGCTGCTTTAAATAATTACACATCCACAGGAGAGTGTCATTATGAAAAGTAACATACCCGCTTATCTACTATTCGCACTTGCAACGGGCTTCGTAAGTGCAGCACCATTTCAGCAGTGCCCAAGTAAAGCATTTTTGATTCAGGGAAAACCCGCGCAAATGTTTGGCGTTGACCTAGTATCTGCTAAATCTACAGTGCTAGCTGCAACACTCAATTTTACTTTAGAAGCTAACAACGAAAGTGTCAATGCGGTTGGCTTTAATTATAAAGACCAATATATGTATGGCTTTAGTAAACAATCCCCGAAAAGTGTTGTGCGAATTGGTGACGAATACATATTAGAGCGGTTAAATGTAAATGGACTACCAGACACCAACTTTTATGTTGGTGATATTCAGGTAAATAGTGAAACTAATCAGGCTATTTATTATCTATATCACCCAAAATTTGGCTTGTTTGGAATAGATTTAACAGAACCATCTGATGCGTATCAAGCAGAATTAGTAGCGGACTCAGCTAATTGGGGTTTAGCTATTTATGATTTTGCGTTTCATCCTCATAGCAATCTTTTATATGCGGTTGAGTCAAATGGCGACTTATATGAGATAGATTTAGATAATAAGACACCCACTTTTGTCGCAAACCTCGACATAGCCGGCGATACCGGTGCAAATGGTGCCAGTTATTTTGATGTACAAGGCCAGTTTTATTTTAGTAATAACCGCAGTGGTAAAATCCATAAAGTAGATTTAGGTAAAAGCCCTGTAGATGGTTATACACCGACCGCTTCAGTATTTACTTTGGGGCCTACTTCAAACCAAAATGATGGTGCACGCTGCGCTATCGCAGAAGTAAAAGTAACTGATAATTCAATAGACTTTGGCGATGCACCCATGTCATATAAAACAGTACTTGCTGATAGCGGTGCCCGTCATTTGTTTGACCCTAATGAAGACCAATCAAATTTGGTTTATCTAGGCGCATATGTTGATGGTGAAAATATCAACATAGAAGCCGATTTACAGGCATCTCCGGTCGATAGCTCTGATGATGGCGTTAAGTTTGTAACTGATTTCGTTGCTGGCTCTACTAGTCAGGTAATAGTAACAGCCCCTAATGATAATGGTTATTTATATGCTTGGTTTGATTGGGATCAAAACTTCCAGTTTGACTCTGATGAAATTACAGTGAGTAAATATCGCTTAAATCAAGGTGATAACAGTGTACTAGTCGATGTACCTAGTGATGCTGTAATGGGGGCTACATGGGCTCGTTTTCGTGTGACCGATGGCAGTGAGTTGAGCCCAATTACAGCCAGTGGTGGGGTAACAGGTGGCGAGGTAGAAGATTATCCAGTAACAACATATGGTAGCTTGGTATACCCAAGTGAAAATGGCTGGGTAACCCTTGCTTATGAAGATCAATGGCCATTTGCCGGTGATTATGATTTTAATGATTTAGTTGTTAATTATCGTACAAAGTTAATAGAGAAAGATGGCCAAGCGCTTGGTTATAAGATTGAAGGAGAATTAGTAGGAATAGGCGCAAGTTACCATAACGGTTTTGCTGTTAGATTAGCTCAGTCCTCAGGTGGAAGTTTAAAGCGAATATTACGAAACCAAGTAAATGAGAGCGAGATTAGTTTAATTATTAATAATGAAGTGCAGACACACACCGTGTTAGAAGAAGGTGTTGATGATGCCATTCTCATTATAATGCCAGATACTTGGTCGTATGTAAGCAGCCAAAGCGGGTGCAGTTTCTTTCGTACTGAGAATGGTTGCTATACCAGTAGTAAAGTTGGTTTTACTTTGAGCGTTTCTTTAAATACCGGTGTTTCTTCAGTAAATGCACCGAAATACACTTTAGATCCTTTTATATTTGGAGCAGCTGGTTTCAGCCATGGGCAATTTTTAAGTGGAAAAGACCCAAGAAGTTGGGAAGTTCATTTAAAAAATCAAGCACCGACAGAAAAGTTTGACCAAAGCTTTTTTAATTACCCTGAAAGTGATGATGCATCAAATAACCTATTTGGATATTACTTTCAATCACCTACCGGTTTACCTTGGGCTATTGAGGTTGGAGCTGAGTGGGCACATCCAAAAGAGAAAGTTGATATAACATTAGCTTACAGCGAATTCAAAATATTTGCAGAGTCATCTGGGCGTGAAAGCACACTTTGGTTTAATAGTGCAAAGCTGGCAAATGTTATTTTACGAGGAGAATAATCATGAAATATTATACTTTAATAACTTTTAGCCTAATGTTGTCAGCATGTGGTGGTGGCGAAAGCAACTCATCAATTAAGACTGAAAGTGCTATACAGACACCCACCACAAGTACAGCTACTGAAACAACTGGAACAGATATAAGTGAAGAAACAGAGACAATGGCGGACTTAATGATTGAACCGGAATTTGATTTAAGTAGCAAAATGGAACTAAGCGTAGATGTTGATTTAAACATGGGTGATAGCAGAGCGTATGTAAATATTTGTCTAAAAGGTGATGATAATAGAGCAGATTACAGCCAGTGCTTACTGCGTGCTCCATTAAAACAAAGCAAATTGTTATCTAGTGTGATGCTTGCAAACAATGCGATACAGCTGGTGGCTGAAGTGTGGTTTTATGACTCTCAAAATGAGCCTCTACGTTTTTATTGGCAGTATGATGATAGGCAACCATCCGTGTTTAGTATTCGCTAAAATAAGTGATCGATATTATGTTTTTTTAAGTTTAATTTTAAGAGACCGATTATTTTCAACAGCTTAAAATAGGATTTTGATATGCAATATATAGAAGAGGTACTGCAAACTGTAAAAGAGTCTAACCCAAACGAACAAGAGTTTTATCAAGCTGTTGAAGAAGTGTTGACATCAATTAGTCAGGTAGTTGAAGCTAATAGTGAATATCGAGAACATGCTATATTAGAGCGATTAGTTGAGCCTGAAAGACAGGTAGTTTTTAGGGTACCTTGGCTTGATGACAATGGCAAAGTCCACGTTAACCGTGGTTTTAGAATTGAATTTAGCTCGACCCTAGGTCCATATAAAGGTGGCTTGCGTTTCCATCCGAGTGTTAATCAAAGTGTGGTTAAATTTTTAGGCTTTGAGCAAGTTTTAAAGAATTCACTGACAGATTTACCTTTAGGAGGAGCCAAAGGTGGTGCTGACTTTGATGCAAAAGGTAAAAGTGATAATGAAATTATGCGTTTTTGCCAGTCATACATGACAGAGCTTTATCGTCACATTGGTGCAAATACAGATGTTCCTGCCGGCGATATTGGTGTTGGCACTAAAGAAATAGGTTACTTATTTGGTCAATACAAACGCATCACTAATCAATTTCAAGGTGTACTTACCGGAAAATCAGAAATTATGGGTGGTTCAGCTTTAAGAACAGAAGCAACTGGCTATGGTATCGTTTATTTCTTGAGTGCAATGCTAGATGCTAAAGGTGAGTCCTTAAGGGGGAAGAGGTGTTTAGTGTCTGGAGCTGGTAATGTTGCGCTATATCTGATGGAAAAACTCGATGAATATGATGCAATAATACTAAGTTGTAGCGATTCAAAAGGTACACTGTATTGCAAGGATGGGCTTGACGTGAAATTAGTTAAGCATTTAAAGAAAGAAAAAGGAGCTGAGCTTAGGGATTATTTGAACAAGCATAAAGATGCTGAATTTACGCCTGTTAATCAATACCCTAGTGAAGGTCATCAAGTATGGCAATATGAAGCCGACATTGCACTTCCGTGTGCAACACAAAATGAAATTACCGAAAAAGATGCTTTAACACTTGTAGAAAATAACTGTTTGATCGTGTGTGAGGGCGCAAACATGCCAACCACAGTCGATGCGCTTAAAGTATTTAAAAAGCACAATGTCTTTTTAGGACCAAGCAAAGCAGCAAATGCGGGCGGTGTTGCCACGAGCCAATTTGAGATGGCTCAAAATGCAAGTATGCAAAAATGGCGGCCGAAACAAGTTGATGAGAAGCTTCAGCAAGTTATGAAGTCAATTTTTGATACTATTTCATCGACAGCTAAACAGTATTCTAACGAATACGACCTTGTACTTGGTGCGAATATAGCGGGGTTTGAAAGAGTTGCAGATGCAATGTTAAAACAAGGTGTTGTGTAATGCTTCATAATTAAAAAATATTCTTTTTAGTAATATAAAATGAAATATAAAAAGACACCCACTTTTACT
>NZ_JAKEVN010000133.1:0-10211 GCF_022398505.1 Pseudoalteromonas sp. Isolate3
ATTTAATGCAGCTATTTAATTAGGGTGTATTAATTATCTTAAAATTATTGTTGTTAGCATGCCTAAGTTTTGCACCCGTAGTAATGGCAAAGGATAGTGTCACCATCTACACCGAGCAATTCCCGCCATATAATTTTTCAAACAAAGGGCACCTAGAAGGCATTAATCTTAAATTTGTCAAAGCAATGTGTGTTGATGCAGACATTGAATGTCACTTCGAGCTTTTACCTTGGTCTAGGGCATATCACTTTGCACAGAAAAAACCACAATCAGGCCTAGTCTCTACGGCACGAGTTCCTGATCGAGAAGAGTTATTCAAGTGGGTTGGTCCACTGGCTTCATCACGTAACTTTTTTTATCGCTTACAATCAAATGATCGCATTAATCCTATCGACTTATCTCAAGTAAAAGATCATAGTTTATGTGTTGTCAGAGACAGCATTTACGAAAAATTCGTAGAAAGCATTGGCTATGAAGGTGATAAAAACCTTCTAAAAGTGAGTCACTATTACGAATGTATTAACCTATTTTTTAAAAATAAGATTGAGCTGATCATAGGCTCAGAGCTATCGTTCAAATATCAATTAATGCAGTATGGTCACCAAGGCAGAGAAGTGGTTAAGTTAGTTGAATTGCCTCTGAATGGCGCCGTGGGTAACTTTCTAGCGCTAAATAAAGCATTACCTGATGAGTTAGTTGCTCGATTTCAAGCAAGTTATAACAAGCTGAGTAAACAAGGATTATTAGAGACTTATATTGAGCAATATAAGGCGAATTAAGGTTGCTGTAGTAACATCACGGTATTGTATTTTGGCGTCACCATCACTTCATTAAATGCTTTTTTTAACGCATCCACATAGCGTTTTTCGGTATTAATATTTGCCGCGAGGTAGCCTTTCATGGTTAAAAAGTCGATACCATGCGTAAAGCTAAAGCGGCGCTCATCTAATGCCAGCTGCTCAGCCATAGCTGCAATATAATTTTTATCATCGATAATTAAATCAACCTTGCCCGACATTAACAGTTGATATGATTTATTGATATCCGAAGTATAGACTACAGTGTAACCACGGTCTGTTAGGCGCTGTGCCGCTAAATCATTACGTTGTACGGCTATTTTGTAATCTTTTGCTTGCTCGTTTGAGGTGATGTTTATATCTGTGCGAGAGCTTAATTTAACAAAGCCCATTTGATAGGTAGCCACTTCACCAATCCAATGAAAGTGTTTTTCGCGCTCAGGGGTCTTCGCCATACTATAAATAAAGATATTAGGTCTCTTAAGTGCCATATTGTAGGCACGGGCCCAAGGATAAAGCTCTATATTTGGGTTTATGTTTGCTTTGGCAAAAATAGCTTTAACTAATTCGGTGCTTTCACCGGAAACTTGGTTATTGATTAAAGTTTGGTTTGGTGGCGACAGCTCAGTCACAACGGTCAGGGTCGGTTCGCAAAGTGCTGGCCAACTAAAGAAAAGGATTAGTATATAAACTCGTAAAAATTTCATTTATGTACTTAAATAGACTTAGTAATTAAATCTTAGCACATAAAACGATAAAAGGGCCTTGCGGCCCTTGGTGAAGTATCGTTCAAGTCAGATAGACCTTTAACCCCTTAAAGTCCTATCCTATTGTTTTGCAACTACGGCTCATCTCATTAAGTTTCTAAGCTAGCGAGAGGAAAAAACCTGCAATTGCTGCACTCATGAGGTTAGCCATAGATCCTGCTAACACTGCTCTGAGCCCTAAGCGTGCGATATCCTTTCGCCGACTAGGCGCCATACCGCCTAATCCACCTAGTAAAATTGCTATCGATGATAAGTTAGCAAACCCACATAACGCGAATGTGACAATCGCTTGTGTGTGCGCACTTAACGTATCGCGATAATTAATAAAGTCGAGGTAAGCAACAAATTCGTTTACTACAACCTTCTGACCTATAAAACTGCCTGCGATTACTGCTTCGTTCCAAGGTACACCTAATAACCATGCAACTGGCGCGAATACGTAACCTAAAATTTCTTGTAGCGTTAATGTTGGATGATCAAACCAACCACCAATACCGCCTAATAACCCATTTAGAAGTGCAATAAGTGCTACGAAAGCAAGTAACATAGCACCTACATTCAGTGCTAGATGCATACCGTTTGCGGCACCTGATGCAGCAGCATCAATTACGTTAACCGGTTTTTCTTCTTGTACGTCTAAATCAGCTAAATCTTCTTTTGGTGTTTCGGTCTCTGGCACAATCATTTTTGCCATTAAGAAACCACCTGGTGCCGCCATAAAGCTGGCTGCGATTAAGTATTTAAGCTCTACACCAATTGTTACGTAACCCGCCATAACAGAACCTGCTACGGTAGCAAGGCCACCTACCATTACCGCAAACAGCTCTGACTTAGTCATGCTGGCAATAAATGGCTTAACAATCAATGGTGCTTCTGTTTGGCCAACGAAAATATTGGCGGTTGCAGAAAGCGATTCAGGGCGAGAGGTTTTCAATAGCTTTTGTAAGCCACCACCGAGAATCTTGATTATCCAATCCATTACCCCGATGTGATACAACACAGCAACTAATGCTGAGAAGAACACGATAACGGGCAATACTTGTATCGCAAAAATAAACCCTAAAGTATCTTGCGATGCCAGTGAGCCAAATAAGAAGCTTATACCGTCATTGGCATATCCAATAACCGATGAAACTCCTCGTGACATACTTGCTAGTACGTTTTTGCCCACTTCGAAGAACAAGACAAAGCCACCAATTAACACTTGTAGTAAAAAGGCGATGCCTACTGTTCTTAAATTAATCGCTTTACGGTTAGTTGAAGCCGCAAAAGCAATGCCTAGTAGCACAACAATGCCTACTAAGCTCATAAATGTTGTCATACTGACTATTTCCCGTTGTTATTGTTGCAGTAAATATTTTATTTTACTTTTAATTATATCAATGGCAACGCGATTCATACCGCCGCGAGTGACTACGAGATCAGCTTTGTGTTTTGATGGCTCAATAAACTGATAAAACATAGGTCGCACTGTCGCTTGATATTGATCAACAACGGACTGTAATGTTCTGCCACGCTGCTCCATATCTCGTTGCATACGGCGCATAAGGCAGATATCTAACGGTGTATCAATAAACACCTTAATATCAAATTCTTTTCGAAGTGCCGGATCACTCAGTAGCAAAATACCTTCAACGATAAGTACTTTTGCAGATGCAACTCGGCGCGTTTCATCGCTACGGGTATGCATTGCATAGTCATAAGTTGGTACGTCTACCGATTTTCCAGCGCGCAATTGAAGTAAGTGCTCATGCAAAAGCTCATGCTCGAAAGCATCAGGATGGTCGTAATTGGTTTGCGTTCGATGGTCAAACGGCAAATGCGACTGGTCTTTGTAATAAGCATCTTCTTCGATCACTGCGATCGCGCCCGGTTCAAGCTCATTGACTAATTCGTTATAAATTGTCTTGCTAAAAAGAGACTTGCCCGACGCAGATGCGCCAGCAATAGCTATAATTGTTCGTGTCACTAAAGTTCTCGCCCACACAGAAGGAAACATTGTTAGGTAGATCACAATAGCAAAAAAGACACGATTAATCTCTTTTGCTTCGCTTAGGGATGCAAATTTATAATGTTTCTGTTTTATGAAACAGGACTTATGTCCTGTACCAAAAATTCGAAGAGCATATAAAGTATTCACATATTGATAACGAGGTACCCATGGCAAGAGCACTCATCTTAATGGCAGATAGCCTAGGAATAGGCGCAGCACCTGACGCAGAGAAGTTTGGTGATGTAGGCGCAAATACTTTTGCTCATTTACTTAAAGCCTATGCAGAAGAAACTGGTGAGCATTTATCGCTACCCAATCTTACCCGTCTAGGTTTAGCTGATGCATGCGAAGCCGCAGGTAAAGAACCTTGTTTAGTAAGTGACCGACAAGCACCTACTGGCGCGTGGGGTTACGCTAAAGAGTTATCAAGTGGTAAAGACACACCTTCTGGACATTGGGAAATGGCCGGTGTACCTGTGTTGTTTGATTGGGGTTATTTTCCAAATACACAGCCGTGTTTTCCACAAGAATTTGTTGATGAGCTTATTGCTCGCGCAGGTATTCCTGGCATCTTAGGTAACTGCTATGCCTCAGGAACGACCATTTTAGAACAACTAGGTGAAGAGCACATGCAAACTGGCATGCCAATTTGCTACACCTCAGTTGATAGCGTGTTTCAAATAGCCGCGCACGAAGAATCATTTGGACTGGAGAAACTTTATCAGGTTTGCGAAATCGCACGGGCGCTGCTTGATGAAATGAACATAGGAAGAGTGATTGCGCGGCCATTTTTGGGTTCGAGCAGCGATGATTTTGCCCGTACAGGTAATCGTCGTGACTACTCGGTGCTTCCACCGTCGCCAACTTTGCTAGATAAATTATCGCAAGACGGTGGTGAAGTGATCAGTATCGGTAAAATTTCTGATATTTATGCGCACCAAGGCATCACCCAAAAACACAAAGCGCCAGGGCTGATGAACTTACTTGAGAAAACCTCAGAAGTTATCGCAAGTGCACCTGATCATAGTTTGATTTTTACAAATTTAGTTGATTTTGATGAAAAGTACGGTCATCGCCGTAATGCAGTTGGCTACGCTAAAGCATTAAAAGAGTTTGATGATTATCTGCCGACCATTTTAAATCAGCTAAATAGCGATGATGTGTTAATCATTACCGCCGATCACGGATGTGATCCAACAGCAGCAGGCACTGACCATACACGTGAATACGTGCCAGTACTTGCCTACCAACCGGGAATGACAAACACCCCGCTTGGAGAACGAGCTAGTTTTGCAGACATAGGTCAAACCCTTGCCCAGTGGTTTAATCTTCCTGCACTTGAATACGGTGATAGCTTTAACGACAAGCTATTAGCGAACAAAAAAGGAAACCAATAATGAGTACTCCTCATATCAGCGCCGATGTAGGCGAATTTGCAGAAACGGTATTAATGCCGGGTGATCCGCTTCGCGCTCAATACATTGCTGAAAACTTTTTAGATGACGCAAAACAAGTAACAGGCGTTCGTAATATGTATGGTTTTACCGGTACCTACAAAGGTAAACCAGTAAGTATTATGGGCTCTGGGATGGGTATTCCATCAATGTCAATTTATGCCCGTGAATTGATCGTTAGTTACGGCGTTAAAAATCTAATTCGTATTGGTACCTGTGGTGGTATTGGTAGCGATATCAAAATCCGTGACGTTATCTTTGCACAAGGTGCAAGTACTGATTCAAACGTAAACCGTGCGCGCGTTCGTGGTTACGACTTTGCCGCAATTGCTGATTTTGGTTTATTACTAAATGGTGTAAACGCAGCAAAAGAATTAGGTATTGAAGCGAAGGTAGGTAATGTATTTACAACAGATACATTCTATCAAGCAGATAACACTTTTTATCAAGAATTAGACAAGCTAGGCGTACTTGCTGTAGATATGGAAACAGCTGGCATGTACGGCGTAGCCGCTGAATACGGCGCAAAAGCGATGGCACTATTTACTGTAAGTGACCACGTAATCACTGGTGAAGCAACACCAAGTGAAGAGCGTCAAAGCACTTTTAACGAAATGGTTAAAATTGCTTTAGAATCAATTTAAATAAGTTCCTTGGTAACGTATTCACTGAAATTTGGAAACACGCCCAAAGTGAAGTGAGACTAACCTCAAAGCCGCATTTATGCGGCTTTTTTTATAGCTGCCTGTTTACCTCGCGTAAAATCCTGCTCGCAACTTGCAACCGCCCCTTAAAACTTGAAAATTCAACTAATTGTTGCCACTTTTAATAGAGGAACAACAATTGAGGATGTGTATGTCTAATTGGGTTGAAGCTAAGGTTAAAGACGTTAAATGGTGGACTGAGTCATTATTTAGCTTAATCGTTAATGCCGATGTTGAGCCATTTACGGCAGGGCAGTTTACTAAGTTAGCTATGCAAGTGGGTGATAAACGTGTTGCACGCGCATATTCTTATGTGAATGCGCCTAATAATCCCGATCTTGAGTTTTATCTTATTAACGTCAAAGACGGCCAACTTTCTCAGCAGCTAGCACAATTAAAACCAGGTGACTCAGTTACAATTGAACGCCGCGCCACAGGTTTTTTTACCCTCGATGAAGTACCTGGCAGCGAACAACTTTATATGCTGAGTACTGGTACAGCGCTTGGACCTTTTATTTCAATATTAGAACAGGGTGAAGTGTGGCAAAAATTTGAGCATGTTCACCTAGTGCATGGTGTTCGTTTTAACGAGGACTTAAGCTATCAAGAGCGTATTAAAGCGCTTCAGCAACAGTACCCGAACCTTTACTATTCACCCGTAGTCAGCCGAGAGTCAGCCGAAGTAGGTTTTAATGGCCGGATCACAGATGTAATTAAAGACCATCGTTTGTTTGATGTAATAGGGCATCCTACTGTACCTGATACCGCACAGTTTATGATTTGCGGTAATCCAAAAATGGTAAAAGACACCACAGCTATTTTATTAGAGCTGGGTTTTAGCCGCAACAGACGCCGCGAACCTGGGCAGATAACAGTAGAGCAATATTGGTAAAAAACTATGCCAAGCAGTCATAATTTGCTACCTTAGCGCCTCAATCAGGCATGATGCATTTAGGAAAACTATGAAACCGTTATTTTTTGCAATCAGTTTATTATTCTCTTGGCAGTCAATTGCAAGTGACGAAACAGTAGAGCAAGTCCAACCTCAAACTAGCAATGAACAAAAAGCCGAAAAGAAGGACGTACCTAGCTTAGAGTTTATTGAAGAAAAGCCTGCAACAGAACAAAAATCAGCGCCTGAAACTGAAACAGCGAAAGCAACAGCCGAAAAAACTCAAAGCAGCGATGAGCAAAAAGCCACTGCAGAAGCTTTAAAAGCGGTTGCAGAAGTTGATGACAGCAAAGTGCTAGGCACACAAACTCCCGCACCTGCAGAGCAACCAAAAACAGTTGCTGAAAAACAGCAAGCAGTTGCAGAAGCTGAAAAAGCCGTTAACCAAGCTAAAGAAGCCCTTACAGCTAAGCAGCAAGAAAAAGCGCGTCAGTCACGTGAATCGATGGCGGTGATTGAACAGCTGATTGCGGCTTATAATGCACGAAACATTGATGCATTCATTAAGATGTATGACGAAAACGTAGAGTTTTATACATTCCCGAATGAGTTAATGTTTAAAGGTAAAGAAAAGCTTATTGCTCGATATGGCATCATGTTTAAAAAGCTAAAGTGCATTAAGTCATCACCAATTAAACGCATTGTGCTTGGCAACATCGTGATTGATCATGAACTCTCTGAAACATGTTCACAAGACCCCAAAGTCGTCGACAAGCGTTCTGAGTTTGTCACCAGCTACAAAATAGAGAACGGCAAAATAACCAAAGTGTTATTCTTCCGTTAGAAAAAGAGCAGCCCAGCTGCTCTTTTTTTATGGGTGAAAGTTAGTTGAATTCAAGTTACAAGGGGAAAGGCGAAAGTTACGAGGTACTAGGTAGCAGCGATTTTACATCGCGTCCCAGCGCCTAGGAAGAACCTAGAACCTAAACCCTAAACCCTAGCGCCTATGACGCGGGATAAACCCGCTGCTACATGGGTTTCGGCTAAGCCATTTCGTTTAACAACGAATTAAAGCTGTCGTTGTCGTGCAGGCTGGCAAAAGCGCTTTCGTGTAATAGCTCGTTACGAAGGTTTGGAGAATACTCAAGTGCCATGCGAATGTCTGCCATTGCATCAGCATGTTTATGCAGTAATGCATACGCACAAGCACGTTGCCAGTAGGCATAGCCGTAGTCACTATCAATTTCTAGCGCTTGATTACAAAGTTCAATGGCTTCACCTGTTTCGTTAATTTCTAATAGCGCATCCGCTTTATAGGCAATTGCTTCAACGTCTTCAGGTTTACGCTTTAATATTTCGTCAAAAATCTCGATCTTATTCGCAACATCGCTTTCTAAGTTGGCACGCATCCATAAAGAATGAACTTCGTTAGTGATCGAGATCTTTTGTTGGTTTAATAAGATCTCTTCAGATCGCTCACGTAACTTTTCTTCAAGTACTTTCAAGCGATCTTCGTATTCTTGTGTAATCGCACTAACACGTGTGTTTACAATGTCTTCTACTTTGTTTTTTACGTCACGGAGGGAATTCCAACCAACCAACACCAAAATTGAAGCTGTAATAGTAATAATGAAAAACACATTATTAATGGTGTCTGTTGTATAAGTAATCGCACGATCTGCGGTATCAAGTTGTGTATGAGCCACTTGCTTAGTTACGTCTTCGCGTAATTTTTGCTGGTCTTGGCGCACTGCTTTTAATTCATCAAGAATATAACGCTCTAACAATGGCTTATACATTGGTTCTTGAAGCTTATCGAGAGCTTGTTGCTGCTCAACATCGGTTAACGCAGGGCGGTTTTCAGGTTCATTTTGAGCAACTGCAAAAGTGCTAAAGCTCATTAAAAATGTGATTAAAATTAAGGTATAACGCATGAGATATTAATTTTTGATGATTTCTAAGGTAACTGTAACATGCGTTAGCACTGTGGACTAGGCAAAAAAAAACCAGCTCGGGGGAGAGCTGGCCAAACTGCTTAAACAACATAAAGTCGTAAAGGGTATTAACAGGAGTTGGGTACAATATACTCTTATTTATCTGAACAACTACTTAATACTAAATGAGTTTTTAAAAACTTATATTCATTCTGTCAGATTTATAATGTTCGTCTAGACTTAAAGTGTCGTAAAACTAAAAGGTGAGAGTATGCGCCAACAACTAGTCCAACTGCTGTATGGAGTATCAATTTCTTCCGATCTTGACAGTGGCAATGTTGAATTAGCTGAACGCTTAATTCTGAATGCGGTACTAGATGGCCTTGAAATTGGCAGAGCAGGGATATGGTTGTTAAATGCCGAAAATACCGCGATTGAGTGCCGATTACTACTTGATAGAGAAAACGGCAAAGAAATTCAAATGTTAGTATTGCCTCGTGATGCATATCCAGCTTATTTCAAAGCACTCGATACCCAGCGTACTATCACCGCAGAGGATGCTCATACTGACCCTGCCACCTTTGAGTTTAGTGAAAGCTACTTAAAACCACTTAATATTGGCGCTATGTTAGATGCACCAATTCGCTATAAAGGTAAAATGATCGGGATATTTTGCTGTGAGCATATAGGTGGACCAAGGCAATGGACAGAAGATGAATGCTCCTTTATTGGTGCATTAGCTGACTTATATGGCAGAGCACTCTCAGCACAAGAGAATGAACGCATGAATGCTGAGCTTGAACGTGCTAATCTGCATTTAGAGCAACGTGTTGCAGAGCGTACTCGTACCCTTGAAAAAACCTTATCTGAGCTTACTGCAATGCAAGAAAAACTAATTGAAGCCGAAAAAATGGCGTCACTTGGTAATCTCGTGGCGGGCATTGCTCATGAGGTAAATACGCCTATTGGCATCGCTGTAACAGCAAATAGCTCGGCTAAGGATAAGCTAAATAGCCTTAATCAACTTATAGAGGCAAATACGCTAACAAAAGTGGCCTTACTTGAGGGTATGAATCATTTAAACGAGTGCATCAAAATTTCCTTTGCGAATCTTGAGCGAGCTGCAAAGCTCATTAGTGATTTTAAGCAAACGGCGGTTGATCAATCATCACTCAATTTACTCGAAACGAATATTAAAGACTATTTTGAAAACATTTTACACAGTCTAATGCCACTAACCCGCAGTAATAATGTTGAAGTGAACATTGACTGCGTTGATGATTTTTCGCTCATTACCGTTCCGGGAGCCCTTAGCCAAATATTCTTAAATCTTGTGAATAACAGCTGTGTTCATGGGTTTATAGGGCGTGAGCAAAATCGAATCGATATTACTGTAGGCATTGATGATGACACCCACAGCTACACAGTCACCTACAAAGACAATGGTCATGGCATGAGTGAAGATGTAATGCATAAAGTGTTCGAACCATTTTTTACTACTAAACGTGGTAGTGGCGGTAGTGGTTTGGGTATGTCGATAGTTTATAACCTTGCAACCCAAGCACTGCAAGGTGAGGTGAGCATTGATAGCATGCCAGATCATGGTGTTACGCTAACCTTTAAATTGCCGCAAAAACTCGCATAACTAATTAATATTTATACAAATTGAA
>NZ_JAKEVN010000134.1:0-9847 GCF_022398505.1 Pseudoalteromonas sp. Isolate3
GGTTACGATTATTAATTAATATTGGTACAGCTTATGCAATTTCTTAAGTGAATTAATCAATAGGAGTAATATTATGTATATCTCACCCTACACTGCTGTAGATGCAGCACTTGCTGCCAGCGAACGCGCTGAAAGCGAAAAAGCCGCCTTAACAAGTTGTGATGCTAGAGCAACTGTGATCGAACTACTTTCTCAATGTAATAAAGAAAATGTACAGGCGCCGAAAAAACATGAAACAGACCAGATTTTTATTCTCGGCTACAATTAATCACTCACAGTTAATCTATCCAGTCTTAGCTTCACTAGATAAGACTTGCACTAAAACCGATTAGCTGTAATGATAACAATTATCATTACAGCTAATCGGTTTTTCTATGCACTCTCACAATGCTATGCTGCAATATCAGCGGCAAATGAAATGTGTTTGCCAAAGACCAGGGCTACATGCCCCTGCACTTGTTGCTAACTATGTTGAAGCGGGTTTAAACATTGCACGCTATTACGAAAAGCATCACAACTTTATTTTGCAAGAGCTGTATCTAAGACGCACCTTTCATGAATTGCTTGAAAAGATGTGTGATTCATTGGTACATAATGCAATTCGTAAACAATGTTTGGCTCAGCTTTATAAACCGCAACTTGCGCTAAAGCGTTATTACAAAACTCATAACTGTATTGAAAAGTATTTCAGTTTGGAGCGAGAAGCATGTCTTCTCAGCCAAGAATTTAACCCGATTTAGGAGTGTTTATGAGCCAATTTAGAACCGAATCAGATAGCATGGGCGAACTACAAGTCCCAGCAGACGCTTTGTATCAAGCTCAAACGCAACGTGCTATCAACAATTTTAAAATTAGTGGCTTAGCCATGCCTAAGCAATTTATCACAGCCCTCGCCTATATTAAGCAAGCCGCCGCACAAAGTAACGCCGCATTAGGTCACTTGAACCAAGGCAAAGCGAAAGCAATTGAGCAAGCATGCCAAGAAATCATCGATGGTAAACACTTTTCAGAGTTTCCTGTTGATGTATTTCAAACCGGCTCTGGCACTAGCTCTAATATGAATGCCAATGAGGTAATAGCGACACTGGCAAGCCAACTGGCAAACGAAACTATTCACCCCAATGATGACGTGAATATGGGACAAAGCTCAAATGATGTGATCCCCACAGCAATTGCTGTAAGTAGCGCTATTAACATCATTTATGAACTATTTCCTAAACTAGATAAACTCAGTCAAAGCTTGCAAAACAAGCAAGCCGAAGTCGGCCATATTGTTAAAACTGGTCGCACTCATTTAATGGATGCCATGCCAGTAAGTTTTGCGCAAACATTAGCTGCATGGCAGTTACAAGTCGATCACGCCATGACAGGTATTCGCCAAGCACTAGAGCGGGTTTGTGAACTTGCACAAGGTGGTACAGCCGTTGGTACTGGTATCAATGCCGATCCAGCGTTTGCCGGTCAGTTTTGTCAGCACTTAAGTGAGAATTTAGGTATTCGCTTTAGCCCGAGCAAAAACTTCTTTTATAACATAGGTTCACAAGATGCTATTGTAGCGCTTTCGGGTCAGCTTAAGGTATTAGCCGTAGCACAGATGAAAATAGCCAATGACCTGCGCTGGATGAACTCAGGCCCTCTTGCAGGTCTTGGTGAAATCGAGCTTCAAGCCTTACAGCCTGGTTCATCAATTATGCCGGGTAAAGTAAACCCAGTAATCCCTGAAGCTGCAGCTATGGTCAGCGCACAAGTTATTGGCAATGACGCCACTATTACTGTGGCTGGTCAAGCTGGTAATTTTGAACTTAATGTGATGCTACCTGTGATTGCCTTAAACATTCTGCAAAGTATCGAACTGCTGGCTAATAGCAGTGAGGCACTTGCAGATAAAGCGATTACCAGCTTTAAATTAAACCAGAGCAATGTTGATAAAGCACTCGCCAAAAACCCAATTCTGGTTACGGCACTTAATCCGGTGATTGGCTATAGCAAAGCAGCTAAAATTGCCAAATTAGCTTATCAAGAAGGCCGTCCAATTATTGATGTTGCTGCAGAACATACTGATATCTCACGTGAAGAATTGAGTGAGTTACTCAACCCAGCCAAACTAACCCAAGGCGGTTTGTAATCCTTTAGTACTCCTGTAGCTCTGTGATAACAGAGCTACTTTCTCAAAACTAACGTTTTTATTGCTCCACTTTGAGCAATGTGTATGATAGTGAGTACTTATTCAACGATTTTTAGGTATGTTATGCGCTATCCTCTATTGGCAATTTTATTTCCTGTGTTATTAACTGCGTGCTCTGACGCTGCAACGGATGGGCAAGCCGAATCAACGGCAACAAGCGATAAACTTGTCGAGGCACCAAAAGCCGTAAAAATAGAAAATACTGAAGAAGTGACTAAAGCAGCTCCAGATAAAGCCACTATCAGCTCAGCCCATGAGCAGCTTAAACAATTAATCGATGATCCAAGCTGTGATAACAGCAGCCAATGTAAAGTATTACCTGTTGGTAGCCGTGCCTGTGGCGGCCCAAGTAGCTTCATTGTTTATTCAACCAAAACAGCTGACACGGCTGAAGTTGAAAAACTTGCAAAAGATATCACTGCCCTTGAAAAACAATTTAACGCAGCGAACGACATGATGAGTATTTGTCAGCATCTAACCGCACCAGGTGCGCAGTGTTCTGCTAATACTTGTGTTAAAATCGAAGGCTCAGCGGCAAGTGTATACTAAGGAATAAGCAATAATGGTTCGTTCATCGACTTTAAAGAAACTTTTCATCACTACAACTATGTTAGCAAGTATTGCTTTAACGGGTTGTGAAACAACAACGTCGGGTAGTTCTGTGCGCGTTGATTTGAGTGATTTAAATGATCAGCTGAACGATATCGTTAGTAATAATAGTTGTACAGCTAGTTTTCAATGTAAGGTGTTAGAAGTCGGTGAAAGAGCATGTGGTGGCCCAAGCCGCTATGTGGTCTATTCAACATTGAACACGGCACAAGAAAAAGCAGAGCAACTTGCTGAGCAAATTACAGCAGTTGAGAGGTCATCTGGTCAAGCATTAACAGTTAACGACTGTTCACCTGTCTTACCGGTACAATCGCTGTGTATCTCACAGCAATGCCAAGCCATCGAGATTAAGTAAGTAATGCAATAAGGCCGGATACTATCACCACGCTGATGATACAAACCCCGGCCTTATAAATGTATTTTACATGCATTGTATTATGCACCCAGTAAGCATAAATGTAGCGAACAAAGTAACTTGCTGCAGTGCCAAATAATGCAAAAATAACTAAATACGCAAGTAAAATAATATCCACAGTCATGCCACTTCTTTCAAACATCTAGTCTCAGTGTAAGGGCTTAAAGAAGTAAAGGCAAAACCTTAGCTTTTTTTACTATGTTCAATGAGTAATTCAGCAACCCGCTGCTTTACAGCACGCTTATCATCGGCTGCAACACCAAAACGCTCAGCCAATAAGGCAATCTCTTCATCATTTAAGTTAAACGATAAACGCTGCCTGGTTTTTTTCGATTTAACGTCGAGCTCCAAAATCTTACGGATCATATCTGATGGGGTAAGCTCTTGGTCAATTGCTTGTTTTTTTATTGATTTTTGCACTTCACTGCTTAAATCAAACGCCATTTGCGTGGCTCTTACGGCCTGCTCCTGACGCTGCCACTTGGCTTTTGCATCACTCACTTGGCATCCCCAGGAAATAAATCAACAATATCGCTAATTGGTCTAGTTAACGTGAGTGATACTTCTGTTTCACCGCCTTCCCAGATCTCAATATTTAAACTATGTGATTCATCATCAGAGCTTAAACAAATCATTTCACACGGTTCACCGCCTTCGTCTTCGTAACGAGGTAAAGGCTGATTACGGTAATCCTTATTATGGAAATAACACACATAAGGGGCTTCTGTTTGTTTATAGCTTGATGCTAAAAAGTGGCTAAAGCGTTCAGGGCTATTCTGCACATTAATTGCCGTTAGCTCATCTTCATCAAAAATACGAGCGAACTCATCAAAGGTAAAAATCTCATCAACATCATCACGCTGAATTTTGATCGCAAAGTTTGCCCATTGTTCACCGTCATCTGATTCAATTTGCAAAAACACCACTTGGCCAGATTCACTCTCGAGTACCAGCTCATACTCTGCACTACGTTGATACTGATACGTTTGCACATCAATAACACGCAGTGTCTGTCCTTTTAACCAGCTTGGGTAAGCGAACGAATCAATCACAGTTAGCATATCACCAACGAGTAATTGGCTTGGATCAGTAAGCTGACGCTCTGGTGCTTTTTTAGATTTGAAAAAGTTAAACATTGGCTGACTCCTTGTTGAAGCAAAAAAGGTAACCCAGTGCGTGGGTTACCTTTTGTCTTTCCGTTAACTGATTAGCTATTTTGTTTTGCTTTAATACGCGCCAAAATATCTGCGCTTTTTGGGTTGGTATCGCCGATACCCGCTTCAGCCATTTTCGCTTTTAAATCATCGCCGTTAGTATCAGCTTCTAATTGCTTAGCCGCACCTAACTGGTCTTGACGGTCTTGCTGGCGTTGTTTAATACGCTCTAGAGACTCGCGTGCTGATGTCATTGATGAACTATTAGTATTTAGCGTGCTGTTAACAGCCATTGTTGCTTGCTGCACACTTTCAGTCGTTTTAACCATCGTTAATTGACGTTGGTTTTCTTTAATCGACTTTTCAGCATCTTTAACTTGCTGCTTTAGTTGCACAATGTGGTTACTAAAGCCAGCTAACACTTCTTCGTGCTCTGCTTTTTCAGCTTCGAAATCACCGATTTTTTCTGCGATTTCTAATGCTAACGCTTCGTTACCTTTTTCAAGTGCTTGACCTGCATACGCTTCATGTTCTGCAATTGATGCATCTAGTGCGCTAATTTTACGCTTAGTTTGCATCTCTTTTGCCATTACTTCGGTAAGGCTTTTCTTAGCGCGTTGTAAGGCATTTTGTGCATCAGCAATTTCTTGTTCAAAGATACGGATACCGTTTGCATCAACAACTGCTTGTCCTGCTTCACGAGCGCCACCACGTACAGCTGTAAATAGTTTCTTTAAAATACTCATAATCTTAACTCCAGAAATTGCTAATTAATCGTTTAAATAAATGGTCACGGCTTCAAGTGCATCAATCGCATTGTCAGCCAGTGTTACCAACTCATGGGTAATATCATCAAACGATGAATTAACCGATAGCGCGCCAAAAATAGCGTATTTGTCATCAATTTTTGCAAATGCGCTTAATGGAATTGGCACATTTAAACGTAGTAACGTTTCGTTTAACTCATTACGCATATCTGCTTGTACTTCGTTTTCAGCAAACAGGTAGCTAATACACAGTAATTGCTCTTCTGTTTGAGTAACAAAGATAGGTAACTCATCATTCCCATCGACGATAACTTGTAACACATCTTGTTCACCTTCGTTGGCAATCAAGAAAGACTCAAAGCTCACACCTTCTGTTTCAAAAGAAGCCAGTTTGATTGATAGTTCATTTAATTCCATGTCTCACCTTTTTACGTTTTGACATATTATGTCTGAGTTAAGATTTGCATAGCCGACATATTATGTCAACTATAAAATATCAATTTTTGTACAATTCGGTTTCAACTTGCCACGCTTGGCGGTAATAATCATATAAGGTTCCAGAACCTAATCTATTGACTTCTATCGTGTTTACTTGTTCAAAAAAATGATTCGGAAACACAAAAGAAGCCAATAAATATTCTTTACTTACCCAACGAGATGGCACTGGTAATTCGTTAGTTTCACGAATTCGCTGACTTGCTGATTTGCCAGCCGTGGTCGCGATTGTCCAACCCCATTGACCAAACGAAGGAATATTTTGTTGGTATTGCTCAACATAACCAAAGCCAGCTGCTTTCATTGTTTTAGCAATACTTAAAAACGCTTTTTTCGCATGATAAGGCGATGTTGATTGCACAGCCACAGCCCCATCAGGCGCCAACAACTGACGCACATGATTATAAAAATAGTCACTGTACATCTTATTAAGGTCAGGATGGTTAGGGTCTGGTAGGTCAATCAAAATAGTGTCAAAGCGCATGCCTTTTGCCAACATAGCTTCAACTTCTAAAAAGGCATCTGCAATGCGAATATCAGCGCGAGGATCACTCATAGAATGCTTATTTAGCGCTGTTAACCGTGTTCTTATTTCCTCTGGCGCGTCATATTCACCGACCTCATTGCCAAATAAGTTTAACAACTGACCATCTAAATCAACCAAGGTGACATGCTTTACTGGCCACTTCAAAACATCGCGCAATGCAAGCCCGTCACCACCCCCGATGATCAACACGCGGTCATGACGATTTGAAGCCAACATAGCAGGATACACAAGCATTGAATGATAAATTTGCTCATCCACACTTGAGAACTGTAGACGGCCATTGAGGTAAAGATCAGTAATTGCATTCGGCTGATTGCGACTTAAACGCTCGGTTAACACTAAGTGCTGATACTTGGTTGCTTGCGAGTATATGACTTTATCTTTGTATAAAACATTGCTGAGGTTTTTCATCCAGCTGGTGCCAAGCACGAGCACAAATGCAAAAAACATCAACAACAGTACATGGCAAACCAACAATAACTTAGCGAAGCGAACATGTTGATGATAGCGCCATAAAAACACCAGACCAGCAATAATATTAAACAACGCCGTCCAAGCTGCCGCTTGCATAATTGGCATTGCAAGCATAATGCTTACCCAAATCGCAGCACCGACACCGGCGCCAATATAATCAGCCCCGTAAATAGTACCCGCATTATTTTCTAAAAAGCGACCATAAACCTGCTGGCGAATACGCGCGATCAAAGGGATCTCCATACCAATTAATAGCCCGAGTAATAGGCCAAACACATAGGGTAAGAAACGTGACCACTCCTGTAGCTTTTCAAATACATAGCCGTTAAGGACAGTATCCGCAGGCAGGTTAAAAATTTCAGAGAAGATATGCGGCAATGAATAACTCACAGCGATAACGCTAGCAATCGCTAAAATACAGCCCATGCCGACCAAAGCAATAATACTCTCAAGCCAAGCAAAAGCAGTAAATGCATCTTTAAACCAACGCGCTAAAAAAGCACCGATACCCATAGCCACAATCATGGTACCAATCATGGCATAAATGGCGCTCTCGACCGAGCCTAGAACCCGACCTGCATAATGAGATAGCAGATATTCATAAATAAGGCCGCACCCAGCGAGTACGGCCATAACAGTTATTAATAGGAAGTCATGCCCAAGTAGATTGGCCCTACTTGGGGCGCTTGTTGTAGTAGACACTTAATTAGGCACCTAACAAGGTTGCCATAGTCGAACCTATCGCAAATGAAACCGCTGCAGAGATAGCAGCTACACCTACGTTTTTCTGGCGGTTTACTTCATCTGAAATATCACAGCCTGATAAGATGATTTTGATAGTCACTAAGTGTAATAAAATGAAGGCAACTAAACTTACCGCTGCACTTAATGCCCAGTAACCTAAACTAGCAGCAATGTTGTCAGCCGCATAAGGAGCGATACCTGATGCAGCAGTTAATGCCAATGCACTACCCACTAAAAAGCCAGCGTAACGAATACCCACGGCTAAGTTGCCGTCGATAACCGCTTGTTGCAAGCAGTCACCACTGCGATTAGTACGCTTGAATAACTGCACGCGATATTGGCTGATCAATAGCATCGCAATGCTGCCAATTGCAAAGGCCGCGATCACGATTGGAATACCATGCCAGCCTTCGGTCGCCACCCAAAATAAAGCTGAGCGAATAACAATAGCTACACTCACTACATGACCAAAATCAATCAATGCAGCAGTTGCGTTGCCTTTTACGATTTCGTCATGCAGACTCACTTTACGAAGCGCTACCTTGTCTTGGAAGAAGTGACCAAGCTTAATAAGCACAATTGCCATCACACCATAACCTAGCATTTGTAATGCTTCTTGTTGTAGGGTAGGTGCAAATGCGCCGCTGCTTACACCACTAAGAACAATGGCAAGTGCCACAAGTCCGGCCGCAAAACTAATACCAAAAGCAAAATTGTCGCGCTCAGTTATTTCATCATTAGCATGTAAATTAGATACCCAGCCTTTGATAAATTTTAGGCTGACAAATAAAGCGATAATGATTGCAAAGTCGATTGCTAAAGCTTGCAACGACCAAGTTGTTATTCCATTAAATTCATACATATGTTGTAACTCCGGTGGTTATTCTTTTCACTACTTACCGCGGCTAATGCCACGTGATGTTCTGCTCGAGCTGTTTCGTAATGACCCAGAGCTTTTACTGTAACTACTGCTAGAAGCATAGCTACTACGGGTGCGTGGTGGTGTATAGCTGCTTCGGCTTAATCCAGATGCACCACTGCGTTTAGTGGCATACGGACTAGTGAATTGTTTACCCTGGCGTTGATAAGACTGACGAGTACGCGTCTCTACCGTTTGTTGTGCTTTAATCTGTTTTGGGCTCGAATAACGATAACGGCCATAGTCATTGTAATAGCTGTACTTTCTGTTTCTGCTCCAGCGACCATATTCAACTCGGTCGAATACATCGCCCAACATACGATACATCCCATACCAAACCCAAAAGCTTGTACCGTTGCTATTAGTTTGCCACTGCCCATAGTTAGGGTTACCGACCAATTGGTTACCAACGCTTTCACCTTCAGCTGCTTCACTAATAGCGCCAACCCTTGCTAGTGACCCTTGCGACATGTCTGCAAGCATATTGATAGGATCAGTAAGCGCATCTTGAAATAAAGATGGCTTGGCAGCATCACGAATGAGATCAAGTTGATGAAGGGTATCTTCATAAGGTGGTATTAGATAAGTAGACTTAACATCTGCTAAGCGTTGTGTAAGACCTGTATAAATAGCCCCGTCACGGGTCGCATCAAGACTAATTACTCGTGCGATCTCAGAAAGTTGCGGCTGCTGCTCAGCAAGCACCTGTCCGTATTGTTTAAGTATCGTCGCATTACGCAAAGAGCCATTATCAAGCGCTGTACCAAGCTGATTTAATTCAACCTCAGCTTTTTCTATGGATTGTTGTATTGTTTGTTTCAGCTGCTCTTCTTTCGACTCACAGCCCATAAGCAAGCTTACCAAACAAAACAGGCTAATAAGTTTCCAAGCTTTTATTTGAGACATTCATGTCACCTGATTGTGGTTTAAAAACGCAAATAGTTTTACATAGCTCAGGTACTAAACCAAGATTAAAATTGCAACAAAGGGTAAATTTGGTTGGTACATTGGGTAGATCGCAGCGAAACCCAACACAGAGCTATCAGATTTCAGCCGTCAGCGTTCAGCCGCTCGGTGGAGGTGTTTTGGTCAGAGTCTCCCCTAAGCAATAAGATCCCGCCGGAGGCACTAAGAATTGCTAGGTTCTAGGTTCTATGTTCTAGGAAGAGTGTATTTGTAGGAATGGCTTTAGCCATGAATGTGTTTGTTAAGGTCTAGATACGGCACTGACGTGCCTCCTACTCGTTTTGTTGCTGAGGGAGACTCTGCACTATACAACCCCACATTTCAGCTGACGTCTGACGGCTGAAAGCTGACAGCTCCAGACGCAAAAAAGCCCGACTCTTTCGAATCGGGCTTTCTTTAATTTGGAGCCTGGCAATGTCCTACTTTCACATGGCAAATGCCACACTATCATCGGCGCTGTTTCGTTTCACTACTGAGTTCGGCATGGGGTCAGGTGGGTCCAAAACGCTATTGTCACCAAGCAAATTTGGTTTTAATTCGCTCTTTTGAGCAAATTAATAAATCTGGAATTC
>NZ_JAKEVN010000135.1:0-9825 GCF_022398505.1 Pseudoalteromonas sp. Isolate3
GATTTAAAATATTACATATATTTTTAAAATGTCACTCTAGATAAAATTATCAACGCTTTATTGCGTTTCAATAGAAGCGAACTAAGCTTATATTCCTAGTCAATATCAAGGATGGTATAAGTACATGTTAGCTAAACCTATATATGAATTAGTCCCCTACGGATACTTCTTTCTCGGCATGAGCTGCATCACATTAGCAAATAATTATGTACCAACATTAATTGGTGTAACTTTATTTTTATTAGGCGCTAACATTTGGCGAATGCGCTCAGAAGCTAGAAGAACAGATCATATAAGCCAGCGAGTTAAACAAAAAAAGTCCAACTACTACTATGAATTTAAACCATTTATTATTTTTATTTCGGCTTTCACTTTGATGCAATGGACACAAAATGAATTAGTCTCAGTGATCAGTATTTTGCTATGTATTGCTGCGGTGGTCATTTTATGCATGCGAGTTTTAAACCGTCATAGTCATTCATTACTTCATTGAAAAAGAGCGGCTTCGCCGCTCTTTTTTTAGTATTAAGCTAATTTATTTAGCAACTCTGTTCGAAGCAATTGATAATCAAACTTAATATCTTCAGCCAAACACTGCTTTGCCAATGCATCAGCAAGCGGTTTTGGCATTGGCAGTTCAATGTCTAAAATTTGCTCTACACTGTCTTTGAATTTAGCAGGGTGTGCGGTCGCTAAAAATATACCTGCACTACCGTCGGCTAGATTTTCTTTCAAGCCTTGATAAGCAATTGCAGTATGAGGTTCTGCGATATAACCAGTCTGATGAATTTTTTTCATCACCTCTTTTGTTTCTTCTTCACCAACACAGCTTGAATAAAAGTCATCATAGCTAAACCATTCGTTATCTAGCATAAATTGAACGCGTGGCCAGTTATTCGGTTTACTCACATCCATTGCGTTCGATAAAGACTCAAGTGTGTCATTTGGCGCCCACTCTTTATTTCGCAAGAAGCGTGGCACAGTGTCGTTTTGATTAGTTGTGGCACTTAATTTAGCAACAGGCATTCCAAGTACAGCACCAATCATCGCCGCACATACATTACCAAAGTTACCACTAGGTACTGAGATATGCGCTTTACTACGCTGCTCTTTTGGTAATTGCGCAATTGCTTCAAAGTAATAGCATACTTGCGCAACTAAACGACTGATGTTGATTGAATTCGCTGAGTTTAAACCTAGCTTTTGTTTAATTTCATCGTCTAAGAAAGCTTGTTTTACCATACTTTGGCAGTCATCAAAGCTACCATCAACGGCGTAGCAGTGAATGTTATTACCTAAAGTAGTGAATAGTTTTTGCTGCGCTAATGATATTTTACCTTTTGGGTATAAGATCACGACATCGATATTTGGCTTGTTATAAAATGCATGAGCAACGGCTGCGCCAGTATCGCCCGATGTGGCCGTTAAAATAGTGACTTTTTCGCCTTGGTTAAATTGGGCAAGACACTCAGCCATAAAACGACCGCCAAAGTCCTTAAAAGCAAGCGTTGGGCCATGAAATAACTCCAAACAATAAATGTCTTTTTCAACTTCTACCAACTTCACATCGAAGTTAAAAGCGTTTTGCACAATCTGTGCGACGGTATCAGCAGGTAATTCATCACCAATTAAGTGCGATAAAATCTTACTACTCCGACTAACAAAGTCCAAATCTAATAAAGTATCAATGTCTTGTATTGGCGATAGGCTATCAGGGAAGAACACACCTTGATTACGGCCTAAACCCGTTTTTACCGCTTCCACAAACGACACCTGTTGTGTTTCATCTTTTAAATTATGTAATTGCATGTTTATTCCTTAAATTCTTTAAAGCTGTCGCGTGCCAAGTTGATCAAGTTGGCAGATATGGCAGAAGCCCTGCTCATTAATGTAATTATCATTCAGCCACGCTGCACACTTTTGTGCAGCTTCAAGACTCTTACACACGGTAAATAATGTTGGCCCAGCACCTGAAATACTGACAATTTCAGCGCCAAGCTCTGGTAAAGCACTTTTCGCTTCGACAAAGCCTTGAATAAGCGGTGCACGATACGGTTCGGCTATTTCATCAGACATAATTGATAGTGCAGCATCAAAACGGCCAGTGAGCAATAAGCTACTAAACGCAGAAAGCCGCTGTGCAAATTCAACACTGTCGTGCATTGATAATTGCGTTGGCAAGACCGAACGCGCTTTTGCGGTATTCAGTGAAAAACCAGGGAAAGCCGCTACATAATACCATTGATTATCAACAGGTAACGAAATTGACTTGTTCGGAATGAGTTCACCCGTTAATTGCAAACCACCTAAATAACACGGCGTGATGTTATCGTAATGACGGCCGCCACTAACAATGGCTTCAAAGTCAGCCATCAACTCGATAAGTTGCTCTTGGGATAAATTCGTTTCGGCGAACTTATCGAGGGCCGCGAACGCAGCCACTACAGAACAAGCACTTGAACCTAAACCAGAGCCAATCGGTAGATTCTTTTTAAGCTCAAGCTTTACCGCTGACATAGTCGGCGCAACGTGCTCTTTAAAGTGAATTAAACATTGATAAGCTAAGTTTTCTTCAGCATTTGCAGGCAATTTACTGGCATAGTCGCCAGAGCATACAAAAGTATCTTGCTCTGCGGCACTAACCTCTACAACATCACCTAATAAGCTGCCATCGATAGGTGCCAGTGCGGCACCGAGTGCATCAAAGCCGACAGCAAAATTCCCGATTGAAGCGGGTGCATATACACGGATCATGACCAGCTCCTAACGTGTTAACGTTTTTAAGATATCAGCAAATACGCCTGCAGCCGTTACTTCAGCACCAGCGCCATAACCACGAATCACAAACGGACGAGGTTGATAATATTGACTTAAGATTGCCAATGCATTTTCACCGTCACGGATATCGTAAAGAGCATGGCTACTATCTACGGCTTCAATGCCTACTTTACATTGACCGTTTTCAATAGTGCCCACATAACGAAGTACTTTACCTTCACTTGCAGCACTTTGAATGCGGTCGTTAAACTGCGCATCAAGTGATGGTAGTTTTGCCATGAAATCTGCTACAGAATCATCTTCTGCAAACCCTAAAGGTAAAACAGATTCAACTTCGATATCGCTTAGTTCTAATTCAAGACCAGATTCACGGGCAATGATCAGTAGTTTTCGAGCAACATCAGTTCCAGATAAATCATCACGCGGATCAGGCTCTGTAAATCCACTTTCTTTTGCTTTTAATGTTGCTTCACTAAGTGATAAACCATCTTGTAGTGCACCAAACATATACGATAATGAACCCGATAAGATACCGCTGAATTTAATGAGTTCATCGCCCGCACCAAATAGCGATTTAAGATTATCAAGTACCGGTAAACCTGCACCTACGTTTGTTTCGTATAAAAATTTACGATTATTCTTTTGTGTTGCTGCAACTAAATCTTGGTAGTAAGCATATGAGCTAGTATTGGCTTTTTTGTTAGCAGCAACAACATGAAAACCGGCATTCAAGAAATCCACATATTGCGCAGCAAGCTTATCGGCCGAACTACAGTCAACTATCACAGGGTTGATTAAGTGGTTTTGTTTTACAAATTGCTCCACCAAACTTAAATCAAATGCTTGCTCTGACTCGGCTAGTTTGTCTTGCCAGCCATTAAAAGCAATACCTTCGCTATCAAGGTAAAGCTGTCTTGAGTTAGCAACACCGTATAAGTTCAGCTTAATGTTACGCTTTTCAAGCCACGCTTGTTGGCGTTGTAACTGCTGAATAAGCTCTTGACCAACCAAACCACAACCAAGTAAAAAAACATCAATTGAAGGAATGTGGGTAAAGAAATTTTCATGGCAAACTTTTACAGCGTCGTTGCAAAACTCACCGTCGATGACCGCTGAAATTGCACTTTCAGTGGAATCTTGTGCAATTGCAACAATGTTAACCTGCGCTTGTGCTAACGAAGCAAAGAACTTAGCCGCTAACCCTTTGTGAGCACGCATGTTATCGCCTACTAAAGTGACAATAGCAAGGTTACGCTGCACTTGAACTGGTTCGATTAGGCCAGCTTGTGATTCTAATTCGAAAGCAGTCTGAAGTGCTTCAAGGGCAAGCGATAGGTCGCTTTCATGAACACAAAAACTGATGCTAAATTCACATGAAGATTGAGTGATTAAAACAATTGAAACATTGTCATGAGCAAGTGCATTAAATACTTTTGATGCCATGCCCACTTTACCTTTCATACCTGGGCCTGAAACAGTTAACATAGCAAGGTTTTGTAGACTTGATAGCGCTTTAACAGGCTCGTTAGATACACTGTCGTTACTGATCACTGAGCCTTCAGCACGTGGATTATGTGTATTTTTGATCTCACACGGCACACCCGCTTTGGCACAAGGTAAAATCGTTTTCGGGTGCAATACCTTCGCCCCAAAATAAGAAAGCTCCATCGCTTCTTTATATGATAGTGAATCAACCTTAGACGCTTTTTTGATATAACGCGGATCAGCATTATAAACGCCATCAACATCAGTCCAGATCTGACATACATCGGCTTCTAAACATGCTGCAGCAATTGCCGCTGAGTAGTCTGAGCCATTTCGACCAAGTGTTGTTAGCTCACCTTGTTCGTTAGCAGCAGTAAAGCCCGGCATGATATAAATAGTGCTCGGTGCAGCTTTTAGTGCTTCTTGAAAACGCAACTTACTTGCAGCCAAGTCAGCTTCAGCATCAATGTAGCCGCCCACAGAGGCAATACAATCAGTCGCTTCTAGATAGCGAGCATTGCTTTGTTTAAGCATGCACTCCATCAAAGCAACACTTACGCGCTCACCAAAGCTAATAGTATAGGCACGTACTTGGTCTGGGCAGCACTTTAAAAGTGCAACACCATCAAGTTTATTCTTCAGTTCATTCAAGTTAGGCCAACTTGCTACCTGACCAAAATCAGCTTCAACAGCAGCTTTTAGTTGTTCACAGCGCGCAACCAATGCTTGCCATAGCTCACTAAAGTCCTGCCCATGTTCTGCAGTACTTGCTAACGCGACTAATGAATCAGTCATACCACCTGGAGCTGATAGCACTAACAGCATTTCATCGCGTAATTCTTCTTTGACTAACTGAGCTACCTGTTGCAAACATGCGTAGTCGGCCAAGGACGACCCACCAAATTTTAATACTCGCATTATTTATGTTTCCTCATTCCATAAACGAAAAAGGCCTGTGTTCTAGTGAACACAGGCCTATAAATTTGTTGCACCGACCTATGCCACTATCCAGTAAGGATGATGGTTGTAATAATAATGGTCGTTGCGTGATTAAATGTTTTCATAGACTCTAGACTGCCTTAAATGTAGTCAGGCTGTCAACCCTTAAAGAAAAGATAAATTATGCGTTTGTGTTATTTAAAAGATTAATGAATACCAAATTTATGCAAAGTTGCTTTTAGACGAACAAGATCTATTGGTTTATCAATGAAATCAATGGCGCCCAACTTTACTACTCTTTGCTTCATTTCAGTCTGAATATCAGCCGAAATAACTATTACAAAGCATTCTATTTTCTCTGCTTTAATAGATTCAAGCACTGCGACTCCATCCAGTTCAGGCATGGTTAAATCTAAACAGAGTAGATCAAAATTATGTTCGCGCAGTAACGCAAGTGCTTCACGCCCATTGGTTGCTTGTTGAATATCTGCATTCAAGCAATCCCCTAAACAGCGCACTACCTGCTTACGGGCAATATTTGAGTCATCACAGACCAGTACTGAAAAATTAGGATTATTCATGAAATAAAAATCTTTGCTGTAGCAAATACAACATTAAAAAAGGCTAATGTTAAAAAAGTTAAAGGTGAAATAAATTTATAACACAATTTTTAAAGCGCAGTAAGGCTAAGCTTTTTCAAAAAATACTAACAATTTATAAATGTTCCAGTAAAAAAGGATATATTTATTTCTTTTTAACCATTTATTAGCTAACTTTAGAACTAGCTGAATGTATTACAATTGTCACCAAGGAGCTATGGATATTCCATGCTACAAAAAAGCCTGTCAAAAGAATTATTAACAAATGTGCTCTCTGTCTACTTTTTACTAACCTTCGTGGTGACGTGTGGACAGGTTATTGCTGAGTACGTTAATACAAAAGATTACATTCGCGACGAGTTAACTACTTTACAAAAAACATTTAGCCGTAGTTTAACCCGTGCAATTTGGGAACTGAACGATAAACAAACCATCACGACGGCTGAGGGCCTACTGGCAATCCCTATGATCGAAGGCATTATTGTGCGTGATGATAGTGGTGAGGTACTCTCACAATTAGGGCGTTCGTTAGATATTCATGAGCTTTACAGTCAACAGTTAGTTCAAGAAGAAGCAATTATCGAAGATACGCCGTCGGGTTTATTTGGTTATACATTCCCACTTATTTTTGAATTCTCGGGTAAAACAACCCAAGTAGGCGACGTAACCCTATTCTCAAGCCGTGAAGTGGTATTTAGCCGCATCATGATTTCTATCTATTTTTTAATCGGAAATGCGATGATCAAAACCACCTTTTTGATCATTCTTTTCTTACTCGCATTTAGAAAGCGCTTAACCGAGCCATTGGCACAGTTCACAGAACAAATTGAAGATCTAGAACTAAACGACTTAGAAGGTCGCCATATCGAGATCAAAACCGTTGAGCATAACGAATTAAAAGTAATGGAAGAATCTTTCAACCGCTTAATTGATAAAGTGGTACTTTACCGTGAAGAGCTCGAACATACCCAAAAAGAACTTTTGATAAGTAATGAAAAGCTCGACCAACATAACTTGCAGTTAGAACAAGAAGTCGCACGCAAAACATCAAACCTAAGCCAAGCTATGATGGACTTGCAGCAACAAAAATACGAGCTTGAAAAACAAAAGCTAACACTTACTGAAGAAATCGATTTACGTAAGCAAACTGAACAAGAGCTAATAACTAAGCAAACTGAGTTACAACGCTACCTTGATGAACTTAATATGGCACAAGAGCGCTTAGTAGGCTCAGAAAAAATGGCTGCATTAGGCGGCTTAGTTGCAGGTATTACTCATGATGTTAATACACCTATTGGGATTGGTGTTACTGCAACTTCCTTTTTACAAGAGCGCTTAGACCAAATTGAAGCAGCTTACAAAGATAAGACTCTGTCGCCAAAAGCACTGGAAGAATTTATTAATGATGCTAAACAAAGCACCAGCTTACTCACCAGTAACTTAGACCGTGCTTCTGAGCTGGTTGCAAGCTTCAAGCAAATTGCAGTAGACCAAGCCAGTGAAGCGGTACGAACAATTAATTTTAAAGAGTATTTAGGTGAAGTGATCCGCTCTTTACATCCAAAACTCAAAAAAACATCGCATCACATTAATTTAGATTGCCCTGATGATTTAACGCTTAACCTACCTGCGGGTGCTATCAGCCAAATTTTCACAAACTTGATTATGAACTCACTCATTCATGGTTTTGAAGGTATTGAAAGTGGTGTTATTGATATTGTTATCAAAGAAGAAGATGACGAAGTTGTCATCGACTTTAAAGACAATGGTAATGGCGTATCAAAAGAGCAATTAGAAAAGCTCTTCGACCCATTCTTTACTACTAAACGCGACCAAGGCGGCAGTGGTTTGGGCACACATATTACCTTTAACCTCGTTAAACAAACCCTAAGTGGCGATATTGAGGTATCAAGCGAAGTCGGTAAAGGCTTGCACTACCATATTAGTTTTCCGAAAAACATGCCAAAACCTCTTTCAATGTTTAACTCATAAGCAAATAGAGCTGATGCCGAAATGATTCATTTCGGCATCAGTTTTTTATTGCTATGATTGGGCAAATTTATTGAAAGGATTAGCCTAATTATGTGGTTTAGTAACCTTATCTGTTACCGTTTTAAACAAGACGTTTCATACTCTCAAGAAGACTTCGACAAAGCCCTAGAGCAAGACCTGTTTCGTTCATGTACCGGCCAAGAGCTTTCAACTTTTGGTTGGACAAAAGCGTTTGGTAAGCATGGGCAAACCCTGTCTCACTTCTCTCAAGACAGCATTTTAGTATGCGCAAAGCGTGAAGAAAAAGTGCTGCCAGCTGCCGTTATCAATGAAATGGTTGCAGAAAAAGTTGAGCAAATAGAAGCGGAAGAAAACCGCCCAGTTAAGAAAAAAGAAAAAGACGAACTAAAAGAAAATATTCTACACACGTTACTACCTCAAGCATTCAAAAAATCGAGCCTACAGTTTGCGTTTATCGACCAAAAGAATGGCTGGGTTGTTGTTAACAGCGCAAGCTTTAATAAAGCAGAAGAGCTTTTAGCCCTACTTCGCAAATCACTTGGCACACTTCCTGTCGTACCTGCATTTGCTAATTATGATTTAGATGTATTTTTAACTGATTGGTTAACTAATTTCAGTACGCCTGAAGGCTTTTCAATCGGTAACGATGCAGAACTTGAAGAAGCAGGTGACAGTGGCGCTCAGGTTAAATTAAAAGGCCATGATTTATCATGTGACGAAGTTAAGTCTCATTTAGAAAATGGTAAGCGTGTAACTAAGCTTGCTCTTGATTGGCAAGAGCGCGTCAAATTCATGCTGCAAAACGATGGCTCGATTAAACGTTTAAGCTACTCAGAAACACTAAAAGAAGAAAACGCTGACATTCCAAAAGAAGATATGGCAGTAAAACTTGATGCTGACTTTATCTTAGCGTCAGAAGAAATTAAGCAAATGCTAGAAGAGCTGACTCAAGGCTTAGGCGACAAGGAAGATTTATAAAATTAACTCTTAGGTTAATTAACACTAAAAGCGCGACTAACTAAGTCGCGCTTTTTGTTTAAATTAGTCAGTAAAAATCGCTTTTACTTCGTTAAGCATATCGTGATATTCATCTTCACTGAACATATCAAGTGATTCAATCACGCCTTTATCCATGTAGGTTTGTAATGCTGCAGACTTATCAGAAACCTGTAAAATCCCTTCTAAAATTGCCCCAATACGAATGAAATCAACATAGCAGATATGTTCTGGACGATAGTTTGGATTTGCCCAACTTTCAGCAACTTCTACAAACTCATCAGTAAAGCCCCAAGCACGCATAATTGCACCACCTACTTTACCACCTAATTTTTGGATAGCATGTGCAAGGAAACTTGGGTTTGCGAACACCTCTGGGTGCTTTTCGGCTTCAGTTAAAATTGGCAGTACACCAATGTTATAAACTAATGCCGCTAAGGTGATTGTGTCGCGATTAAGCGAGGTTTGCTTGTTTCTGCGTAAAAAGAAGTCCATTAAGGTAATTGAGTGGCACGCTACTTTAAGCGTTTTTTGCCATGCCTTGTCCATATAGCCTTTGATCAGCTCATTGTGCGATACAAACAGCTGTTCCATTGCCATTGCGGTAGCAATGTTTTTGATTTGACGTAGACCAATTCGTGTTACCGCTTGGTGTAGATTTGTGACTTTAACTGAGCGCCCCATAAATGCACTATTCGCAACTTTGATCATTCGTGCTGATAATGCTGGATCATGAGAAATGACATCTGCCATATCCATCAAGTTTACCTCGGGATTATCCGCGGCTTGCCTAACCTTTACTGCAACTTCCGGTAAGGTAGGTAACACTAAAGTGTCGTTATTTATTCTGTCGACCAATATGGTCAGTAATGCATTTTCTGTTGACATATGTGTGCCATCCTCTTGGATTAGCCCGCCCAAACAAAGACAGACTAATGACTGACATTATTAGATTAGTTATAGTTTTAGTATTGTCTAACTTAGCGCTAAAGTTAAGAAATTCACAGAAATTATC
>NZ_JAKEVN010000136.1:0-9706 GCF_022398505.1 Pseudoalteromonas sp. Isolate3
ACTTAACAGAATAAAAATTAAGAGTATATTTTTCATTTTTGTTGTTTTACGAGTGAACTTAATATTAAGTGTGTGACTAAATTAGCATGATGTAAAGTTAACTCGGTAAATTTATTGGTTTTATCTATTTTGGGTAATAAAAAAGGATGCATCTTTGCATCCTTTTTAGACAACTTAGTCGTTCTTACTGAACAAGCTCTTTATCGCTGAACTCTTCAGCGAATAATGGACTAGATAAGTAACGCTCAGTTGCACTTGGTAAAATTACCACAATATTTTTATCTGCGTTTTCAGGCTTTTCAGCAAGGCGTTTTGCAGCAACAACTGCAGCACCAGAAGAAATACCTACTAAAATGCCTTCATTTTTCATCAGTTCATGCGCCATTGCAATTGCATCTTCATTTGATACTTGCTCAGCGGCATCAACAACTTCTAAATCAAGGTTACCAGGGATGAAACCTGCACCGATACCTTGAATTTTATGAGGACCCGGTTTTACTTCTTCACCAGCTAAGGTTTGGCTGATCACTGGTGAGTTAGTTGGTTCAACAGCAACTGACTGAACATTTAAACCTTTTTCAAGTTTAAGGTAGCGGCTAACACCCGTAATAGTACCACCCGTACCAACACCTGCTACGAAGATATCGATTTTACCATCCATTGCTTCATAGATTTCAGGGCCCGTGGTTTCAAAGTGAATTTTCGGGTTTGCAGGGTTTTCGAATTGTTGTAGAAGAATGTATTTTTCAGGGTCACTTGCTTGAATTTCTTTTGCTTTCTCAATTGCGCCATTCATACCTTTAGCGCCATCAGTTAGAACTAGGTTAGCACCTAACGCTTTTAACAATTTACGACGTTCTAGGCTCATAGTGTTAGGCATAGTCAGTGTTAACTTATAACCACGAGAAGCAGCAACAAACGCAAGTGCAATACCGGTATTTCCCGAAGTAGGCTCGATTAACTCTTTGTCTTTGGTTAATACACCTGACTTTTCTGCTTCCCAGATCATTGAAGCGCCTATACGGCATTTAACACTGAAACTTGGGTTACGTGATTCTACTTTAGCAAAAACATTACCTGAGGTTACGCGGTTAAGCTTTACGATTGGAGTATTACCAATCGTTAATGAATTATCTTCAAAAATGTTAGACATAGTGTTCCCTTGGAAGCAATTTATTCAATCGTGATCGAATAGCTTAGGCTAGCGATCTGTAATAGTCACACTTTACTGTGGTGAATAAAAAACGAAAGTAAAGTTTGGCTATAACATATAGCGAATAGGCTTATATACCCAAACCATCTCAAGGTGCGAGTTTCAGTTGGAATTAAAAGCGATTTAGGCAAGGCATTGATTGCAAGTAATAGTGGTTCTATTGCTAAAATCAATAACGCAGTATAAATCGCTTTTAAACCAACCCGTTGGGCGCTTCACAGGCACTTACTCTCATCGTTGTTACTTCTTWAAAGGGRMTGCCATTCTTGCAAAGTAACGCCTTGATATTAAGCWCCTGTGAAACGCTGAATTCTGCATCTTGAGGTGGCTTGGGTATAGTTTAGGAATAAGCAAACAAAGAAAGGGGAGGGCGCACCAAAAGATGCGCTAATAAGGTCTTAAAGCAACCAAGCGTAGCTAAATTTAGCAAACAACGTACGCTGCTCTTTAGTAATTGATGAAAGCTCATCATCTTGATAGCCATTATCAGAATAACCTGCAAAGAATACCGTTTGCGGGTTCAGCTTGTAAGAATACAGCAGCTGAGTGGCTAACTTTTTATATTGGCTATCTACATCATCAATGTAATTAGCCTGATTGCGCTCTAAATCGGTATAAATGACTGCAAGGCGTAAAAAGCTATTCACATTAAATTGGTAAGTTAAACGCACATCACTTAGGTTGGCGGTAAATACTTCACTGCCGTCGGCTTCAAGCTGCTCATAAGTATGGCGTAAACGCACTTCAAAATGCTTACCAAGGTTCATATTCAGCACAGGGCGTATATGGAACTTATCACCAACACGATTATTAGCTAAGTCAACGGCATTACCTGTATACATATATAAAGAGGCAAATACCCCTGCGGTTGGTTTAAAGTCACTGTAAAAACCAACGCCATTTTCGCTAAACAAGTCAGTGTTACCATCAATATCTAAACGTGATTTATCGTGGCGAAGGCCGGTGCGGTTACGGTGCTCAACAGAGAGCTCAAAAAAGCTTTGCAACGGGCCGCTGACTGAAAAACTAGTTTGTGCTTCTTTTTCGAGAAGTTCATTATTTTCGTTGTGGGTAATATCCCAATCGGCGTAAAGGTTAGCGCGATTCCACCAATTGCCTTTATCGCCATACCAGCGGTATTCACCGCCAGTCGTGAACTTTTTAAAATCAACTTGTGAGATAAAGCCTAAGTCAGCTCTTAAATCAGCATCGCGATAATTATAGTCAGCAAAGGCACGCCAGTACTTCTCGTCATGTTGATACTTTACGTAGTAGCCAGTACCTGATTGCTGTTCTTTACTTAAAACACGAAGTACGCCTTCGTTATAGTCGCAGTCACTATTTAATTCACAAATTACTTGCTCGGGCTGTAAGCAGTTATCACCATCACATAACTCGTCGATAAAATCTTGGCTGTATTGTGTTTGTGACTTTAATACTTGGACTAAGAAAACATCGTTCACTGTTGGCTTGTATTTACTATCAATACTGTAAACCGTGTTTTTATAATCATGACTTTGTCTGTGTGTTGCAGTTGAACCGAGCGATAACCCTGACTCAAAATCGTATCGATAACGCATAGCGCCATTTTCACTTTTCTCGTCAAGGGCAACAAGAGATGAGCCTAAATTGCCAGGGATCAACACATTGGTTTGTGTGTCATTAGCAATGAAGCCGGCAAATGTATGGCCATTTTTGCTGCCGGTGATCTTTGTTCCGTAATCTGGTTGGGCAATATTACGGGTATGAATAAGGTTGAGAGTTGAGGCAAAGTAGTCAGCGTTATCTAAAAAGAAGGCGCGCTTTTCAGGGAAGAACAAACTGAAATTATTGTTCACACTCAATTGTGCAACATCCGCTTCAACCTGAGAAAAGTCAGGGTTGATGGTCGCATTTAGGGTAATATCAGGAGTGATCCCCCATTTTACATCTAGGCTGGCTTCAGTATTGTTCTCTGACTCCCAATCATCAACTCGAGCGCCATCAATATCGCGGGTCTCATTTTTGCCAAGCACCACAGATGGGATAATCGCCACGTTATTGCCTTGTTTGGCTTGTTCAAAACCTTGGTAACTTGGCATTTGGCAAATCCAACAATTGTTACCGTGGTCAATCTGCATATTAGAGATACGCAACCGTTCACTGCGCGGTAAAAAGCGTAAAAACTCCATTGCCATGGTTTTGCTTGCGACGCTGTCGTCAAAATTTAGTACGCGTAAGGGAATAGCAACTTCAACTGTGTAGCCTTTATCATGGATAACACCGACGCTATCCCAAATACCGTCCCATGATGAGCTCTCATGTTTAGTTAGTTCGTTTTCTATTGAATCTTGCTGTACGCCAAGTGGGTTAATAAAAAATTGATACGCTAATTGAGAGTTATTGTATGAATCAATTTTTAGCCCAACTAAGTCATCATCCCAAGCTGCGTCACGGTCACGGTAAAAAGCACGAATAAGTTCTGGGTTAGGGTCGTTCGCTTCAAAACCTATAAATAACGTTTCGCCATCTTCATAGACATAAGCGTAGGTAGTAACAGGGCTCTTACTGTTCTCATAAGGCCAAGTGACGTTATCTATTGTAATTTTTTTTGCAAGTTGCCAACTTGCTTCATCAAGCTTACCGTCAATTGTTGGCTGTTCTGCAATAAAAGGAAGGGTGATAGGTTGGCTGATGGCCAAGCTAGTAAAAGGCACACTCAACAGAGCGGCACTCAACATTGATTTATACATAAGCACTATATGGGTATTCAAAACTGCGAGCATGTTATTAATTTGCAACTTTGTTAACAAATGCAACGCGACAGGCCGCATATATTTACGTTCAAATTAGATTCTGCCAAGCTCTGGTGGTAAATTGCGCAGTTAAACGTTAATTTGGCTGTTTTATAACAAAAGTAAACTAAAACGTGGTAAAAGATTACCACCTAAAAATTGAAGTGATCGTTATGAATTTAATTTTAAAATTAATTGCTGGTATTGTTGCCGGTATTTTAGTGGGCTTGTATGTGCCACTAACAGGTGTTGAACTCCTTTACACAGTAAAAGAAATAATAGGTCAGTTGATCACCTTTACCATTCCGTTAATTATTTTATTTTTTATCGCATCAGGTATTGCTGGCTTACCAAAAGGGTCAGGCCACTTGTTAGGAAAAACGGTTGGCTTTGCATATGGTTCAACCGTTATTGCAGGTACCTTAGCGTTTTTACTTGTCAGCGCTATGATCCCATTGTTTGATGGGGGCTTAACGTTTGAAGCTGAAGTCGCCACAGAAGTGGGTAGCTTTATTGATTTAGAAATTCCACCTCTAATGAGTGTAATGACAGCTCTTGCTGCAGCATTCATTTTTGGTATTGGAATGAGCCAGTTACAGCTTGATACTTTAAAGAAAATGTCTGATCAGGGCCGTGATGTTATTGATGGCTTACTAGCAAAAGTAATTATTCCAGCTTTACCTTTTTACATTGCTGGTGTATTTGCTGAAATGACAGTCGCTGGTACTGTGGTTGATACACTACAAACTTTTGGTATTGTTCTGCTGGCAGCATTAATTATGCATTGGTTATGGCTAACGGTTTTATATGTATCTACAGGACTGCTACTAAAGCGAAACCCATTAGAGCTTGTAAAAAACATGCTACCCGCGTATTTTACTGCTTTAGGTACAATGTCGAGTGCAGCAACTATTCCGGTTTCACTTCGCTCAAGTAAAGCAAATAACGTAAAAGAAGATGTTGCTAACTTTACGGTACCTTTATGTGCAACAATTCATTTGTCAGGTTCAACAATTACTATTGTGACGTGTGCGATGGCTGTGATGTTCTTATCTCCTAATATGGATGTACCATCATTGTTTGGTATGTTGCCATTTATTATGATGCTAGGCGTTGTAATGATTGCAGCTCCTGGTGCACCAGGTGGTGCTGTTATGTCGGCATTGGGCCTTTTAACAAGTATGCTTGGCTTTAATGAAGGCGCTGTTGCATTAATGATTGCACTTTATTTAGCACAAGATAGTTTTGGTACTGCCTGTAATGTAACAGGTGATGGTATCATTGCTTTATGGGTTGATCGTTTCAGCGAGAAAGCATCAGCTTAAAATTAATGAGTGGAACGATATTTTGATTTATCGTTTCACTTTTTCTGTGCTAATGTGGCACATTAAATTGTGCGAAAGCAGCTATTTGGGTTATTTGAGGGTGTTCCATTGATTAATGTACTTTTAGTTGATGACCATGAACTTGTACGGACAGGGATCAGACGTATACTTGATGATGTTCGTGGTTTTAAAGTGGTGGGTGAAGCTAAAACCGGTGAAGAAGCGGTGCAATTTTGCCGTCAACATTCGCCTGATATCGTGTTGATGGACATGAATATGCCAGGTATTGGCGGTTTAGAAGCGACAAAGAAAATCTGTCGCTACTGCCCAGATGTAAAAATTATTGTACTTACTGTGCATTGTGAAGATCCATTCCCAAGTAAAGTAATGCAAATTGGTGCTCACGGTTATCTAACCAAAGGTGCCGGTTCTGATGAAATGGTTAACGCCATTCGTGCTGTAAATGCAGGGCAACGCTATATTGCACCTGAAATAGCACAGCAAATTGCCCTTGCACAGGTCAGCGGCCGTACAGATGAAAACCCATTCCAGAGTTTGTCTGAGCGAGAATTACAAATTATGCTGATGATCACCAAAGGTGAGAAAGCGCAAGATATCGCAGAGCGTTTGAATCTTAGTTCAAAAACAGTGAATAGCTATCGCTATCGCATGTTTGAAAAGCTAAATGTAGGTGGTGATGTTGAGCTTACACATTTAGCAATTCGCCACAAAATGATCGACATTGATAGCTCGCATTAATTTGCTCAATGTCTGATTTCGAACCAGCCCGTTTTCTCAAAACACTATCAAGTGAACCCGGTGTGTACCGAATGCTTGATAGTGAAGGGCAAGTCATTTATGTAGGTAAGGCCAAAAACTTAAAAAAGCGCGTAAGTAGTTATTTTCGAAGTAATGTTACTGATAGTAAAACGCGTGTACTAGTAAGCAATATTTGCAGTATTGAAGTCACCCTGACCAACACTGAAACCGAAGCCTTATTACTTGAAAACAACCTAATTAAAAAATATCAGCCTCGTTACAATATTTTGTTGCGAGATGATAAGTCATATCCGTATATTCTGTTAACTGCTCACAAACACCCTCGCCTAGCTTTTCATCGTGGTAGCCGTAAAATAAAAGGCGAGTATTTTGGTCCATTCCCAAGTGCGGGGGCAGTATCTGAAAGTTTGCGTTTAATGCAAAAAATCTTCCCTGTACGTCAATGTGAAGATGCTTATTATAGAGCCAGAAGCCGTCCATGTTTACAATATCAGTTAAAACGCTGTTCAGCGCCTTGTGTAAATAAAATCTCCGATGGTGAGTATCAGCAAGAAGTGGATTTTGTTCGTAAGTTTTTATTAGGCAAGTCCCATGAAGTTATTGCCGATTTAATTGCAAAGATGGAACAAGCTAGCAAAGAACTTAAATTTGAGCTTGCTGCAAAAGTACGAGACCAAATTTTGTTGCTCAGGAAAATGCAGGAGCAACAATCTATTTCAGGTAACCATGCTGAAATGGACGTAGTGGGCTTTGCTCACTTAAATGGATTAAATGCGGTTCACTTATTAATGATCCGCGACCACAAAGTGCTAGGCAGTAAAACCTATTTTCCAAAAGTGCCAAAAGACTCTGGTGAAGAAGAAATCCTAACCTCTTTTTTAGGTCAGTATTATTTAGCACCCGGTGCAACAGGGCGCATTGCCAAAGAAATTATCTTACCATTCAGTATTGAAGAAAGTGAGCCTTTAAGTGAAGCGCTTACGGCAATCTCTGAGCGTAAAGTCAGTTTAAAAGTTGCTAATCGTGGAGAGCGGGCGCAGTATTTAAAGCTCGCTAATAAAAATGCACTTAACAGCATCAGCGTAAAACAAAGTACGCAGGACTCAATCAATAAACGCTATGCACAACTAAAAGAAACATTACGTCTTGATGATATTAATCGCATGGAATGTTTTGATATCAGCCATACAATGGGTGAAAACACCATTGCAAGTTGTGTGGTGTTTGATTCACAAGGTCCAAATAATAAAGAATATCGCCGCTTTAATGTTACGGGTATAACTGGTGGCGATGATTACGCAGCGATGGAGTTTGCACTTAACAAGCGCTACAACAAAGTAGTTGATGAAGAAAAAATTCCAGATGTCATATTTATCGATGGTGGTAAAGGACAATTATCTCGTGCTGAGCAATATTTTGAAAACTGGCCACATAATAAGATTCCTTTGCTGGTGGGCGTTGCGAAAGGCACAAGTCGAAAACCAGGTTTAGAGACTTTATTAATTGATGGTGGGCGCAAAACAATTCCACTTGACTCAGATGCACCAGCGCTGCATTTAATCCAACACATTCGCGATGAGTCGCACCGTTTTGCTATTGCTGGACATCGCAATAAACGTCAAAAACAACGTACTCAATCATTATTAGAAGAAATTAACGGTGTTGGACAAAAGCGCCGACAAGCATTATTAAAATATTTAGGGGGCATGCAAGGGGTAAAAGCTGCTAATATAGACCAATTAAAACAAGTTCCTGGGATCAGCCCTGAAATGGCTGAAAAGATATTTAATCATTTGCATGACAAGGCGTAGCCTTCGTGCGAATATAGAAAAAAAGACATCTCCAAGTAGTTATGTGGAATATTCCAAACACACTCACAACCTTTAGACTTTTTCTTATCCCCATTTTTTTGGTGATATTTTATTTGCCTTTTTCATGGGCGTTTTTCGCAGCTGCGTTTGTTTTCTGGCTTGCGTCAATCACAGATATCCTTGACGGTTATTTAGCGCGTCGTTTAAATCAATCAACGCCTTTTGGTGCTTTCTTAGATCCAGTTGCTGATAAAGTAATGGTGTGTGCGGCATTAGTTACCTTATCAAGTCATTACCAAACTTTATATATGACGATACCGGCATTAGTTATTATTAGCCGTGAAATTGTAATCTCTGCATTACGAGAATGGATGGCAGAGCAAGGTAAGCGTGATAACGTGGCTGTATCAAATATGGGTAAGTTTAAAACTGCGGCACAAATGCTAGCCATTATTGGTTTGATTTGGCAGTTTGATACATGGATGATCTACTTAAGCTATGGTCTTTTATACATTGCAACATTCTTGACGCTAAGCTCTATGTTGCAGTATTTAGTTGCCGCATGGTCTGAATTGACCAAAAATTGATCCTAAACGTATAATTACACACCATTTTAGATAAAAAATAAGCAAACAGTTCAAAACTAGCATTTTTTATATTGACGCGTTTAATAATCTCTGTAGAATGCGTCCGTGTTGAGAGGGCATAGCCCCCAAGATAAAGAAAGCGGCACTAGCTCAGTTGGTAGAGCGCAACCTTGCCAAGGTTGAGGTCACGAGTTCGAGCCTCGTGTGCCGCTCCAATTATCTAATGTGGCGGAATGGCAGAGTGGCCATGCAGCGGATTGCAAATCCGTCCACCTCGGTTCGACTCCGGGTTCCGCCTCCATCAACACTCCACGCAGCTCTATGAGCAACCCGATGCCCGGGTGGTGGAATTGGTAGACACAAGGGATTTAAAATCCCTCGTTCGTAAGGACGTGCCGGTTCAAGTCCGGCCCCGGGCACCATTTGTGGTTAACTACAACACCAAATGTAGTTTTAAAAATATTTTGTTTTAGAGTTAATATGATGCGGCACTAGCTCAGTTGGTAGAGCGCAACCTTGCCAAGGTTGAGGTCACGAGTTCGAGCCTCGTGTGCCGCTCCATATTAACTTTATCCACTTGCTTTAAATAGCAAACCCGATGCCCGGGTGGTGGAATTGGTAGACACAAGGGATTTAAAATCCCTCGTTCGTAAGGACGTGCCGGTTCAAGTCCGGCCCCGGGCACCATTTAAACTTAAATAGTTTATTGGATAAAGGCTCAAGTTTTCGGCACTAGTTCAGTTGCCAGAACGTTATCATCGCAACCTTCAAGGTTGTGAACCAACGGACAAATCACTGATAGAAATAAATTTGCGGCACTAGCTCAGTTGCCAGAACGTTATCATCGCAACCTTCAAGGTTGTGAACCAACGGACAAATCACTGATAGAAATAAATTTGCGGCACTAGCTCAGTTGGTAGAGCGCAACCTTGCCAAGGTTGAGGTCACGAGTTCGAGCCTCGTGTGCCGCTCCAATTATTTGGAAGCGATAAGGCGGAATGGCAGAGTGGCCATGCAGCGGATTGCAAATCCGTCTACCTCGGTTCGACTCCGGGTTCCGCCTCCATATAATACTCCACATGCTCATACGAGCGACCCGATGCCCGGGTGGTGGAATTGGTAGACACAAGGGATTTAAAATCCCTCGTTCGTAAGGACGTGCCGGTTCAAGTCCGGCCCCGGGCACCATTTATATACAATACCTCCTATCTATTTC